>JBKDJT010000164.1:0-4101 GCA_046345435.1 Bacteroidota bacterium | reverse complement strand
CATTAAGGCACAATATTTTCCAACTAATTTTTTCAACCCTGCTTACGTGAAAGATGGAGTTCAGCCATTCAAGGGAATGGAGGCACAAATACTTTCGGTTTCTATCACTTATGATTTTAAACGCTCTCAGAAAAGCAAAACAAAGAAAACAGGCTCGAGAATGGAATCAGCTGCATCTTCTGAAGAACAGTTATCTGAGCATTTGCCACATTAATATTCACTATTATATATTTTTTCAATTGATAAATCATAAGCAGGAAAGACTCTGATTACCAAGATAACCGACTCTTCTTCCCCTTATCTTTGCCGAAAAAATTGCCATGTCATTTGAAACCCTGCTAACAGAACAAAATAACGGCATACTTACCGTTACGATTAACCGACCCGATAAACTGAATGCGCTTAATAAAACCGTAATTAACGAATTGGGAATTGTATTTGATGATGTTTATGTAAATACATCAATCCATGGAGTCATTCTCACAGGAGCGGGACCTAAGGCTTTTGTTGCGGGTGCTGATATTTCAGAGTTTTTATCGCTCGATCAGAAAGCAGGAGCGGAGCTGGCTTCAAGAGGACAAGAGCTTGTGTTCAATAAAATTGAAAACTGTCCGAAACCCGTTATAGCAGCAGTGAATGGTTTTGCCCTGGGAGGCGGATGCGAACTAGCTATGGCCTGTCATTTTCGTTATGCTTCCGAAAATGCAAAATTCGGACAACCGGAAGTGAATCTTGGTTTAATACCCGGCTACGGAGGGACTCAGCGTTTGGTTCAGCTCGTCGGCAAAGGAAGAGCACTGGAATTATTGCTTACGGCAAATATGATTGATGCACAGGAAGCAAAAAGAACAGGACTCGTGAATGAGGTGCTTGCTGCTGATCAGCTTCTTGATTATGCAAGAAAAACACTGGAGTTGATTGCCGGGAAAGGACCCGATGCAGTTTCAAGATGTATAGCAGCTGTGAATGCGGGATTCGATCACAATAAAAACGGATATGCGGAAGAGATTCGTTTATTCGGAGAATGTTTTGGAACTGAAGAAATGAAAGAAGGAGTGACTGCTTTCATGGAGAAACGAAAAGCAGCATTCAGAAATTAAAATCATTAATTACTCTCTTATAATTAATCAAGTATGCAGTACAGAATTGAAAAAGATACGATGGGCGAAGTGAAAGTACCCATGGATGCCTATTACGGAGCACAAACACAGAGAAGCATTGATAATTTTAAAATTGCGCAGGATATAAACCGAATGCCGAAAGAAATCATCCGTGCATTTGCTTATCTGAAACATGCAGCGGCTATCACAAATAATGAAGCCGGCATATTGCCTAAAAAGAAAGCTGATTTAATTGGAAAGGTTTGTAAGGAAATTCTTGCAGGCAAGCTGGATGATTATTTCCCGCTTGTAGTTTGGCAAACAGGCAGTGGTACGCAAAGCAATATGAATGTGAATGAAGTTGTTGCTTATCGCGGACATGTATTGAATGGCGGTAAGTTGACAGATAAAGATAAATACCTGCATCCAAATGATGATGTCAATAAAAGCCAAAGCAGCAATGATACCTTTCCTACTGCCATGCATATCGCAGCGTATAAGATATTACTCGAGGTAACCATACCCGGAATTCAGAAGCTCAGAAATACGCTCGACAAAAAAGCAAAATCGTTCAAGAAAGTAGTGAAGATCGGACGTACGCATTTTATGGATGCTACTCCGTTAACACTGGGTCAGGAGTTCAGCGGGTATGTGAGTCAGTTAGATCATGGATTGAAAGCAATTAAAAATACACTGGCGCATCTGAGTGAGCTGGCTTTAGGCGGAACAGCTGTAGGAACAGGTATCAATACACCTCCGGGTTATGATGTGAATGTGGCGAAACATATTGCACGATTAACCGGACTTCCTTTTCGTACTGCTGAAAATAAATTTGAGGCACTGGCAGCGCATGATGCCATTGTAGAAGCACACGGTGCTTTGAAAACAGTTGCAGTAAGTTTGATGAAGATTGCAAATGATATCCGCATGCTTTCTTCCGGACCACGGAGTGGTATTGGCGAAATATTCATTCCTGATAATGAGCCGGGCTCTTCCATCATGCCGGGTAAAGTAAACCCGACTCAATGTGAAGCGCTTACTATGATTGCAGCTCAGGTGCTGGGTAATGATGTTGCAATCAACATAGGAGGTGCAACAGGCCATTTTGAATTAAATGTATTTAAGCCGGTGATGATTTATAACTTTTTACACAGCGCACGTTTAATCGGAGACGGCTGTGTTAGTTTTAATGATAAATGTGCTGAAGGCATTGAGCCAATCAAAGCCAATATTCAAAAGCATCTGGAAAATTCACTGATGCTTGTTACAGCATTGAATACAAAAATTGGTTATTACAAAGCAGCAGAGATTGCACAGAAAGCACACAAGGAGGGAACAACACTGAAGGAAATGGCTGTAAAACTGGGCTATGTTACACCTGCTCAGTTTGATGAATGGGTAGTGCCCGCACAAATGGTAGGGAAGATATAAGTTGAATCAATTGATCTGATAGAAAGGGGGAAATAAATTCCTCCTTTTTTTATTCATAGTTCCCATAGTATTCGGGTTCCTGTATGATGTATTGTTCTTTTACGGGCAAGGGTTTCCTTAGTTTCTGTGTTGAAAAAATAAGGCGATACATACGCGAGGGACGAACAGGTTGGTTTCTGTTTAATAAGAACAATAGTTCAAATTTGACAGCATTAAAAAAATCAACAAGTTTCGTGCCGGCTGTTTTCATTAATTGTAGTGGTACTGAAAGGATGTTCATGGTATTAGATTTAAGACTTTAAATTAATACACACTTCAGTACTTGCCAAAACTGAAATCTTAAAATAAGCATAAACCTTTAGGTGCTTCTAGTCACATTACCTGTGAGTCGTCGTTCACCTTTGCATTGGTTTCAACAGTTTGACCGCTTTCGGTTTTTTCCTGAGGAAAAAATCTCTTCTGAAAAATGAAAATAGCAATGATGCCACATGAAATAGAAGCATCTGCAATATTAAAGATGGGTTGAAAAAAAGTAAATGGTTCGCCGCCAATAAAAGGCACCCAGGAAGGCATGATTTTATTTTCTATAATCGGGAAGTAAAGCATGTCTACCACTTTGCCATGAAAGAAGCCTGCATAGCCCTGATCGGGAAACATCGTTGCAAGTGGCGATCCCGGCTCACTTCCGGTAAAGATCATTCCGTAAAACATACTGTCGATCAGGTTGCCAAGTGCACCGGCATAAATCAGAGATGCACATAAAATAAATCCTTTGTGGTATTGTTGTTCAACTATTCTTTTTAAATACCAGGTACCTGCAATGACTGCTACAAAACGAAACAAAGTTAGAAGAAGCTTACCCCATTCTCCTCCGAATGACCATCCGTAGGCCATCCCTTCATTCTCGATAAAAAATAACCGAAACCAGTTGCCCGCAACTTTAAATTCTTCGTGGTAATACATTGTGGTCTTCACCCAAATTTTCAATGTTTGGTCTGCAACCAAAACCAGCAAAATCAGCAATACTACATTTCTAAGTTTCACTCTGTTTATTTTGGGTTCAAAGATAAAGAAAGCATCATTGTCTGATGCGGCACAAGGTTGTTTTAACAGATCATTCTTCGATATATACCCGTTTTACACGCTGACTAATACCCGTCATGATTTCATAAGGAATTGTATTTGCCTCGGAAGCAAGCATTGAAAGCGACCGGTCTTTTCCGAATACCACCACTTTATCTCCTTCCTTAACACCGGGAACATCAGTAATATCAAGCATCGTCATATCCATACAAACATTACCGATTACAGGTACTTCTTTTCCGTGAACGAGCATTTTCCCTTTTCCGTTGCTCAACTGTCGCGGATAACCATCGGCATAACCCACACGAATTGTGGCAATGACTGTTGGTCTGGTAATTTTCCCTTTTCGGTTATACCCGACCGTATCACCGGGCATCAGTTTTTTTATTTGTGCAATCGTGGTTCTCAAACTCATAACTTCATCCAACTGTAAAGCAATGCCTCCTCCTGCAAAACCATATAATGCAATACCGGCTCTCACCATATC
>JBKDJT010000163.1:0-4394 GCA_046345435.1 Bacteroidota bacterium | reverse complement strand
GATTATATATGGCAATGGTCATGGTGATAGTGACGAGGAAGGCAGAGTGATACAGGCCGATTTTGGTGATATAAGACTAATCAATGCCTATTTCCCGAGTGGCACCAGCGGCACTGAAAGACAGGATTTTAAATATGTGTGGCTTGATGAGATTGAACGCTGGTTAAAGACGCTGAAAAAAAAACACCCGAATTTGATTTTACTCGGCGATTATAATATTGCACACCAGGAAATCGATATCCATGATCCGAAAGGAAACAAAAAATCGAGCGGTTTTCTTCCGCCGGAAAGGGACTGGATGACAAAATTTTTACAAAGCGGGTGGGTAGATACTTTTCGGGAAATCCATCCGGAACCTCACCGTTATTCATGGTGGAGTCAGCGTTTCCCTAGTGTAAGGTTAAATAACAAAGGCTGGAGAATTGATTATATCAATGTCACAGAAACACTGCGAAACAAAATCAAGGACGCGGAAATTTTTCCTGATGTTAAACACAGCGACCACTGTCCGGTTTATCTTGAATTAAAAAAATAGTTAAGAGATGTTCATTTACAATGTAACGGTGAAAATAGATCCGACAATTGAAGCTGATTGGATAAAATGGATGAAAGAAGAACACATTCCAGAGGTTCTTGCAACCGGGAAATTTTTTGAAAGTCGATTTGTTAGGTTAATCGATGTTGACGAGTCTGAGGGTCCTACATTTGCCGCACAGTATACTGCTAGAACAAAAGAAGATTACGAGGATTACATATCCCATTTTTCTCCCGAATTACGCAAAAAAGGACTGGACCGTTGGGGGAATTTATTCATTGCCTTCCGCACGGTGATGCAAGTTGTGGAGTGATTGTGGATATTTGGCGTTATTCAGCCCCAAAATGGCAAAACCCTTTCCAGATAAAGCTTTTAGCTATTTAATTTAATTTTTGGCAGTAAAAAAAGCTTCTATATTTGCGGCACGAAAAGATTACCGCAATAATCTTATAGCACTTATAAAACCTATCATACTATAAAAAAAAGACCATGAACAAGGGTGATTTAATTTCAAAGATTTCAGAAGATGCAGGTATTTCAAGAACACAAGCAAATGCTGCTATTGATTCATTTGTAGATGCGGTAACAAGGTCTCTGAAGGGCGGTGGCAAGGTAACACTTGTAGGGTTTGGCACATTTTCTGTCAGCAAACGTTCAGCTCGTGTAGGACGTAATCCTCAAACAGGAGAAACCATTAAAATAAAAGCAAAGAAAGTTGCTAAATTTAAGGCCGGCAAGGAATTATCTGAAAAAATCTGATACTCAAATATTCAAAACTTTAAATCTTAAAATTTACATTATGGGAAGAGGTGACAAAAAAACAAAACGCGGTAAAATTTCTAAAGGCAGCTTCGGTAAATCACGTCCTGCCAAAGCAACTAAGAAGAAGTCTGCTGTTGCAAAAAGCAATTAAGGCAAAAGTTATTTTGATTAAAAACCGCTTCCATCTACGAAGCGGTTTTTTTATGGATATTATTTGAACGCCGTTTTAAATTAGGTTTAGGCTTGTTGAAGTTCGGATTCAGCAACAGACAATGCCTCCGTTTGTTCCTGTAAACGTTGTTTCATTTGCTTCAGTGAAAAAACTGTATGAGGATTATTTTGAAATGAAAGATTGAGCTGCTCGATAACTTGGGCACGTTGTGTCAATTCATTTATTAATCTAGTCTCAGCTTGATTGTTATCTGCTTCAGCGTTCGGAAGATTTTTTTGTTCCTGCAGCATTTTTTGAAAGCGAGTTAGCTGACGCTTTGCTTTAAACAAAGCCAACTCCATCTCTTCTCTTGCCTGCAAATAATCATCATCCTCTCCGGATTCATATATATCTTCAGAACTACTGATCTTTTCATAATCATCTGAATACAACGATTCATCCTTAGTTTCACGATTTTGTAATTCCTGATTGACGGGAAATCTTAACTGCTCTTCTAATTTTTCAATTCTATTTTCCAGCTGTTTTATCAGATCATTATTCTTTCCTGATAGCTTAGGTAAATTTTCATCCAGATCATAATTACGCAATCTTTGTTTTTCCTCTGCGCTGATAAAATCTTCTTCAGTGCTTTCTGCTTCAATTTTTTCGGAAGATGTACCGACCGACAGGAAATTATATACCACTGCTCCGCATACTAATGCAGAAAACAAAAAAAGTAAAAGTTCAGGCCATGAAAACTGGATCATAAACTATAAATTCATTCAGCCATAAATACTTTATCACTGTATAGTGAAAAAATCTACTTTCTATTTCCCGTTTACGACGGTGCCCACATTTTCTCCCGTTACCACCCTTTTCAGGTTGCCCGTTCTGTTCATATCAAATACAATAATAGGAAGATTATTTTCCATACAAAGAGTAAATGCGGTCATATCCATCACTTTTAAGTTTTTGCTTACGCATTCCTGAAAAGAAATGGCATTGAATTTCGTAGCAGTAGGGTCCTTTTCGGGATCTGCCGTATAAATGCCGTCTACCCTTGTTCCTTTTAAAATAACATCTGCACTAATCTCAATAGCACGGAGTGAGCCGGCTGTATCAGTTGTAAAATATGGATTTCCGGTGCCGGCTCCGAAAATTACAACCCGTCCTTTTTCAAGATGCCTGATTGCCCTTCTTCTGATGTAGGGCTCAGCTATTTGTTCCATTTTAATCGCACTCAGCAACCTGGTGTAAACACCGATTTTTTCGAGCCCGGCCTGCAATGCCATACCATTGATAACGGTAGCCAGCATACCCATGTAATCGCCGTGCGCTCTTTCAATGCCTGTTTCAGCTTCATTCATGCCCCGGTATATATTTCCTCCGCCAATGACAACGGCTACCTGTACACCCAACTCCGTAAGCTCCTTTATATCCTGTGCGTATTGCCCAATAACAGAAGAGTCCATTCCAAAATTTTTATCCCCCATCAAGGCTTCACCGGAAAGTTTTAATAAGATTCGTTTATAACGAGGCAGCATAACAAATTGATTTTTCTGATTTAAGTGAGGCGAAGATAAAAATTATAGTGGTAGTAGTTGACAAGTGCGTTTTTTTATTTAATACCCCCCCCAAAAAAAACATTATCGGTAAATACGTTCGATTGCATCTCTGTATTTCTCCATGATCACTTTTCTTTTCAACTTGAGAGTAGGTGTAAGTTCACCACCGTCAACAGTCCATTCTTCAGGTAATAATTCAAATTTCTTAATCTGTTCTACATGGCTGAACTGAAGATTAAATTCCTCTACAATATTTTTATATAATTCCAATACACTTGGATGAGACAACAAGTCGTACTTAGTACCAAAACTGATCTGGTGTTGCTTGGCCCATTCGCACAGATGATCAAATGCTGGAACAATGAGGGCAGCAGCAAATTTCTGCTCCGGTCCCACCACCATCATCTGTTCAATGAATTTACTTTCTTTCATCTTGTTTTCAATAGGCTGGGGCGCAACATATTTACCGCCACTTGTTTTAAAAATTTCCTTTTTCCGGTCGGTGATTTTCAGGAATTTCCCCTGGATAAACTCGCCGATATCTCCGGTATGAAAAAAACCTGCCGAATCAATCACTTCAGCAGTAAGATCAGGTCTCTTGTAATACCCCATCATCACATTTTCTCCCTTGCAGCAAATCTCACCATCCTGCTCCAGTTTTACCTCCACTCCTTTTATTACCGTCCCCACGGTGCCAAACTTTCGGTTCTCCGGATTAAACCTGTTAACGGAAATAACAGGCGACGTTTCCGTAAGACCATAGCCCTCCATGATATTCATTCCGCCGGCAGTAAAAATGCGAAGAAGTCTTACCTGACAAGCAGCGGCTCCGGTTACAATGGCTTTTACATTTCCACCCAGCCCTTCCCTCCATTTGCTGAAAATCAATTTATTTGCAATAGCAAGTTTGAGACGGTAACCTATTGAACCTTTGTTGTGAACATCATATTTCCCGGCAAGGTCTACTGCCCAGAAAAACAGTTTTCTTTTTACTCCGGTTAACTCCTGCCCTTTACCCATGATTCGCTCATAAACTTTTTCAAGCAAACGAGGAACAGTTGTAAAAACTGCGGGCTGTACTTCTTTTAAATTATCTCCAATCGTATCCAAACTCTGCGCATAATAAATAGATACGCCGTTAAACATATAGATATAAGACACCATTCGTTCAAAAATATGATTGAGCGGAAGAAAACTCAATGCCTTATCCTCTGAATTACAGAATTCAGTAAACACTTCCTCACAGGCAAGCACATTGCTTAAAATATTCTGGTGGCTAAGCATCACACCCTTAGGCGTGCCGGTTGTACCAGAAGTATAAATGATTGTTGCAAGGTCATGGTAATTTACTTTGTCTCCGGATTCTTTCACACTTATAAAA
>JBKDJT010000162.1:0-2563 GCA_046345435.1 Bacteroidota bacterium | reverse complement strand
GTACCATATGCTTCGATTCTTAGGTGGCTCTTGGGTACTTTGGTGCCACCTATAAGAGAAGTTGTCCCTTTGTCGCCTGTCTTTGTATATATCTTAAATGCCATAATGAAAAGCTGTGTTAATTAGTTGCATTGGACTAACAACAAAGAAACACAAAAGGTTGAAATGGGAAATGAAATTATTAACCGACTGTTACGGCTTTTTGAATTTTGTCACTCTCAATTAATCCGTCGCGAAGGCGTACAACCCTTCCGGCATATGCTGCTATGTCTTCTTCATGTGTTACCAACACAACGGTATTGCCCATTGCGTGAATTTCAGAAAGCAGCAGCATGATTTCAGCAGAGGTTTTGGTATCGAGGTTACCGGTTGGTTCATCAGCAAGGATGATAGAAGGGTTATTCACGAGTGCGCGGGCAATGGCAACACGCTGGATTTGTCCACCGCTCAATTCATTTGGTTTGTGTTTTGCACGGTCGGCCAGATTGACTTTGCCTAGCATTTCTGCTGCTCTTTCATTTCTTTCTTTTTTTGAAACGCCCGCATAAATCAAAGGCAGCGCAACATTTTCAAGTGCACTCAGACGGGGAAGCAGATTGAATTGCTGAAACACAAACCCGATTTCCTGGTTGCGGATTTCAGCAAGTTCATTGTCAGACATTTCTCCGACATCTTTGTTGTTTAAAAGATAACGTCCTCCGCTTAGTGTATCGAGACAGCCAATTATATTCATAAGGGTACTCTTACCCGATCCAGAAGGTCCCATCAGGGCCACAAATTCATTTTTAAGTATGTCCAGGTTAAGCCCTTTCAAGACAGGAAGCTCCTGCTTGCCGATGAAATAACTTTTACGAAGATCTTCCAGGTGAATGACTGCGTTCATGAATCTGTTTTTCCTTGCTTATTAATGGCTTTTGGAACCAGAAAAAAATGTTCGTCTTTTTCTGCTGCATTTGATAATCCTTCCTCTCGTGAAAGAGAAGGATTCACTTTATCTTCTCTCAGCTTGTTGATTTCAAAACTCATATGCTGTAAAGGTTCAATGCCTGAAGTGTCAACTTCCTGAAGCTTTTCTACGAAAGAAATCATTTGCTGAAGATCTTTTCGTAAAGAATCCCTATTGGATCCATCTGTACTGAGCCTGGAGAGTTTTGCCAGTTTGTCAATCATTTCATTGGTCACTTCCATAAGTCAAAGTTAAGAGATCTGTTTTGAGATGGAAATATATGTGTTGAACGGAGCTTACTTTATTACTGAAACTGATTAACACTCTGACTATAAATTTCATTCATTTAGTGGGTGATGTTTAAAGAAAATATTTACGGTTCAAATTGCTGCTCAATGGCAGACCGACAAAAGGAAACTGCTATCTTCGCCGGCCGAAACTAAAAGTAAGTTTTGTAACTTGCCTGACTGTCTTATTAATGAGTTGAAAGTATGGAACATAAGAAAGAAGTTGTGATGAGCGGTCTCAGACCGACAGGTTTTCTTCACCTTGGAAATTATTTCGGGGCGATGAAAAACTATGTTCTGATGCAGGAGCAGTATGACTGCTTTTTCATGGTAGCCGACTGGCACTCCTTAACCACACATCCCGATACAAAGGAATTAAAAGGACATGTACATAGGGTGCTAGCAGAAACACTTGCATGCGGACTTGATCCCGACAAAGCTGCTTTATATTGTCAGAGCCATGTGCCTGAGACTGCAGAGCTATATCTTTATTTAAACATGCTCGCCTATATGGGAGAGCTTGAAAAGACGACTACTTTCAAAGAGAAAGTGAGGTTGCAGCCGGATAATATCAATGCAGGGCTGCTCACATATCCTGTTTTACAAACTGCTGATATTATTTTGCACAGAGCACATTATGTACCCGTAGGAAAAGACCAGGAGCAACACCTTGAAATGGCAAGGAATTTTGTGAAAAGGTTCAACTACAGATACGGAGAAATATTCCCTGAGCCGATAGCATTTAATTTTGGTGATAATCTGGTGAAAGTACCCAGTCTGGACGGAACCGGTAAAATGAGTAAGAGTGAAAACCAGCACGCCACCATATACTTGGCTGATGGTGATGATACAATACGTAAAAAAGTAATGAAGGCGAAAACAGATCAGGGTCCTGAAAGTCCCAATGCCGAAAAGCCTGATTACATAGAAAATATTTTTCAGCTGATGCGTCTTGTGAGTAAACCGGATACTGTTCAGAAATTTGAAGATGATTATGCCGGATGCAGTATCAGGTACGGCGATATGAAAAAACAGCTTGCTGAAGATATGATCCAGTTTATTGCTCCGGTAAGAGAGAAAGCTGCTGCGATTGAACTGGATAAAAAATATCTTGATGAAGTCATGGCCAAAGGAGCAGAAAAGGCACGTATGAGTGCTGCTTTAACCCTGAAAATGGTTAGGGATGTGATGGGATTGAATTATTTCTCCTGATTTTGCCTGTTCTTAAAAAAAAATGATACATTCATCAAACAACTAATCAGCTTATAGACTTTCGGAATATGGCAAAGACAAAAAAACCAAAACACATTGCAATAGCAGGTAATATAGG
>JBKDJT010000161.1:0-2527 GCA_046345435.1 Bacteroidota bacterium | reverse complement strand
GAACCCTGCTTTACGAAAAACATTCATCATTTCAGGAGAATCAATTCCGCTTTCTGCTACTTTGACTTTCCCATCCGGAATGAGTGCAGCCATTTTCAAACTTCGTTCTATATCAACCTGAAATGTTTTTAAATTCCTGTTGTTGATACCAATAATTTCTGTTTCGTCGCAAATATGACTAAGCTCTTCTTCGTCGTGCAGCTCAAGCAAAACTTCCAATCCTATTTTTTTTGCATAGGCTGCCAAATCATTTACTTCTCCCGGTGATAAACAAGCTGCAATTAAAAGTATAACGTCTGCACCCATCGACTTTGCTTCTTCAATCTGATAACTATCAATGATGAAATCTTTTCGAAGAATCGGAAAACTTGCATTTCTTGCTCTTATCAAATCTTCAGATTTTCCTCCGAAATATTGTTCATCAGTGAGAATACTCAATGCAGCAGCTCCGTTTTGAAGATATGACCCTGTCACTTCTACAACATCAGCATCAGGAAAAATCCAACCTTTACTTGGCGAACGCCTCTTAAACTCCGCGATAATCCCGGTACTATCGTTTTTCAATAAAGCTTCTCTCAGTGAAATACATTCTCTTTCATAAAAAGGAGTTTCACGAAGTTGTGAGACCGAAATACTTTTACTTCGATCACTTACCTCCTTTCGCTTATCCGCAATTATCTGTTCGAGAATATTCATCTTTGTACTGTTATTGATTAAGAGATATAAGTTTATTTAATGCCAATGCAGCCCTGCCACTCGCAAGACTCTCATTTGACGCCTGGAGTGCATCTTCATAATTTTTGAAATTACCCGCACAGTACAAACCCATTGCGGCATTTGCTACAACAACCGACGATTGCTGTGCAGTGCCTTTACCGGAAATAATATTTCTGAATAATTCGGCTGCTTCTTCTGCAGTATCTCCGCCGTATAATTCATCCGGTTGTACACGCGAATGCCCAACAACTTCAGGAGCGAGTATACGTTCTCCTTCATTGCTGATGATGCGTGTGTCATCTGTCAGAGAAATTTCATCATATCCATCCAGACTATTTATAATAGTAAAGCGACGTCCATCCTGTTGCAAGAGATAATTGTAGATTCTTCCCATTTCAGTATTGTAAACCCCTATCAGTTGTGAACCCGGACAAGCAGGATTCACGATCGGACCAAGCATGTTAAAAAAAGTGCGCACCCCAAGATTTTTTCTGATTGGTCCTACACGTTTTAGTGCAGGATGAAAAAAAGGCGCATGTAAAAAACAGATCCCGGCTTCTTCAAGTTCAGTTTTTAACTTACCACTATCAGCCGAAAAACGATAGCCAAGTTGTTCCATCACATTGCTTGACCCACTCACAGAGGAAGCACCGTAGTTGCCATGCTTGGCAACTTTTTGGCCCGCACCTGCCACAACGAAACAGGAAAGCGTTGATATATTAAATGTATTTTTCCCGTCTCCTCCCGTGCCTACTATATCCAGCAATTCAGTACCATCAAAATCAACTGATACACATAAATCGAGAAGTGCATTTCGGAAACCCTGCAATTCATCAATAGTAATACTGCGCATGAGGTAAACTGTCATGAATGCTGCAAGTTCATGTTCATTATAATCCCCTTCAGAAAGACGAATAATCACCTCATAAGCCTGCTTTTGGCTTAGTGTCTGATGTGCAAATAACAACTGCAATATGTCCCGCATAATTGAAAATATCTTGAGATTAAACAACTATCATCTTTCTACTTTTAACTTTTAAGTTTATAAACTATTCAGCCAGTTTCGGATCATCTGCTCTCCGTTGGGTGTAAGGACACTTTCCGGATGAAACTGTACACCGGCGATATTGTATTCACGGTGACGCATAGCCATGATCCATCCTTCCTCATCACGAGCAGTTATTTCCAGTTGATTAGGCAATGATTGCTCATCCACCACCCAAGAATGATATCGCCCAACTTCTAGCTCGTTTGGTAAATTGATAAATAGAGCATCGCCAGCTCTTTCAGTAATTCCTACTTTAGAAGGATCAACAGAAATTGGTGTTGCAAGGCCATGAAATACCTTACTCAGATTTATCAATTTGCCGCCAAAAGCTTCCGCAATGGCCTGATGACCAAGACAAACCCCAAGTATTTTTTTGGACGATGCATAACGACGTATTAATGGTAATAATTCACCAGCTTCCTCCGGAATACCCGGACCGGGGGATAAAACAATTGCGTCGTAGCGATCTACCTCTTCAAGTGGTATCATATCATTCCGATATACATCCACTTTTTCATGAGTTATCTTTTCAATGAGGTGAACCAGATTGTACGTAAAGGAATCGTAGTTATCATAAACGAGTATCCGATGTTGCATCTTAATTAAATATTTTTAATGTTTTTATCACCATCTTATTGATTCAATTTTTCTGCTAACTGTATTGCCTTTTTAAGCGCACCGAGTTTATTGTTTACTTCCTGAAGCTCATTTTGCGGATTACTTGCAGCAACGACACCGGCCCCTGCCTGATAATACAAAGTG
>JBKDJT010000160.1:0-5196 GCA_046345435.1 Bacteroidota bacterium | reverse complement strand
ATATATGGCTGTATGCGAACATTTTCATTTATATACAATAAGCCCGCTCCTTTGGGCCCGTGAAATTTATGTGCGGATGCGCTGATAAAATGCACCGGTGTTTCACGCAGATTAAATTCAAAATGTCCTACTGTCTGTACTGCATCAGAATGAAAAAAAGCACTATACTTCTTACATAATTCTCCCACGCGATTAATATCTGTGAGATTGCCAATTTCATTGTTTGCATGCATCAGCGAAACAAGTGTCTTCCCTTCAGCTTCCTGCAGCTGCTCTTCAAGATTGTTGTAATCAATATGACCGTCAGGTAAAATGTGAATAAGACCAACACTCACTTCACCTCTGTGGGCAAGGTATTCAACTGTATGTAATGTTGCATGATGTTCTATCCGGGAAGTAATGATATGTGTGCAGCCAAGATCTCTCACTGCACCAAGAATAACCGTATTGGAACTTTCCGTACCGCCGCTGGTGAAAAAAATTTCAGCCGGGTGAGCTCCTAATAATTTTGCAGTAGTTTTTCTTGCCTGTTCAATTGCGAGCCGGGTTTCCCTGCCGTATGAATAGATGGAAGAGGGATTGCCATAAAAATTCTGCAAGTAAGGCAGCATGGCTTCCGTTACCCGTGGATCTATTGGCGTAGTCGCTGCATTATCGAAGTAAATCCTTTCCATTTATACTCGCAGATAAAGTTACAGGTAAGTTTTAATAAGAGCAATGACTTCACCTGCTAATTGTTCAGCCTCTTCAGTTGTTGCTGCTTCTGAATAAATACGGATGATTGGCTCTGTATTGCTTGCTCTTAAATGAACCCAGCCTTCTTCAAAATCTATCCGTAGTCCATCTGCTGTATTTACAGGTAAGCTGCTGTAAGAATGTTCCACTTTTGAAAGCAGCTCCTTGATGTTTAGTCCGGCAGGCAAATCAATTTTGTTTTTACTCATCGCGTAGTTCGGATAAGTCTTTTTAAGTTGAGAGACGGCCATATCTTTTTCAGCCAGATGACTCAGAAACAAAGCAATGCCAATCAGCGCATCTCTTCCATAGTGAAGTGAAGGATCAATGATACCTCCATTGCCCTCTCCTCCTATCACCGCATTTATTTCCTTCATTTTCTCAACTACATTCACTTCACCTACAGCACTTGCAAAATATTTTCCACCGTGCTTTTCTGTGATGTCTTTTAACGCACGGGTGGATGATAAATTAGAAACGGTATTTCCTTTTTTATGTGAGAGCACATAATCAGCAACAGCCACAAGTGTATATTCTTCTCCGAATAATGAACCGTCTTCACATACAAAACAGAGTCGGTCAACATCCGGATCTACCGCAATCCCCAGATCAGCTTTTTGCGCTACTACCACATTGCATAATTCTTTCAGGTGTTCGGGAAGCGGTTCCGGGTTATGAGCAAAATCGCCGTGCATATCTGCATTCAATACAGTAATATGTTCCACTCCAATTGCTTTAAGTAATGCAGGTACGGCAATAGCACCAGAGCTGTTGATGGCATCCACCACCACTTTTAAATTTTTAAAAGCAATGCGTTCTTTGTTTACCAGCGGATGTTTTAAAATAGCATTTATATGTGCATCCAGCAATTCATCATTCTGATGAATAACACCCAGCTCTTCTACTGTTGCATAATCAAAGTTTTCTGACTCTGCGAGGACAAGCACTTGTTTACCATCTTCGGCACTGATAAACTCACCTTTTTCATTGAGGAGTTTGAGGGCATTCCACTGGCGAGGATTGTGAGAAGCAGTAAGGATAATTCCGCCAGCTGCTTTTTCAAATACTACAGCCATCTCAACGGTCGGAGTTGTACTAAGTCCTAAGTCTACAACATCCATTCCCATGCCCGATAAAGTATTTATTACAAGCCCACGCACCATTTCACCGCTCATACGCCCGTCTCTTCCTACGATAATCTTTTTGCCATTTCCTCTTTGCTTGATCACAAGGGCATAAGCCGATGTAAAACGAACAATGTCTAACGGCGTGAGGTTATCTCCGGTTTTGCCTCCTATCGTTCCGCGAAACCCGGATATGGATTTCATCAATGCCATGGAAAACTATTTTTACAAAGATATTTAAAACTGTTATCAGTTTGCTGTTGGCTGTTATCAGTTGGCTGTTAGCCGTTAGTTGTAAACTAAAAATAAATACTGATTACTGCTAACCAATAACTGACAACCGTTAACCGTTAACCGTTCACATCATCATCTTACACAATAATTCTTTCAGGAGCGATGCATCAGATGTTGATGCACTATTGATACCGATGCTTTTGAGATTGTATTGATGGAGTAACATCAGGGCAGATTCCACTCCTTTGTACCCGTAAACATTTGCTGCTTGCTTGTATTCTTTTAAAACAAAAAAATGAATGCCGGTAGCTGCAGCAATACTTTTATCATCTCCATTCATTGAAAAAAGCATGTATACTTTTGAAAAGAAACTATACAGCGAAGGGAGAACTAACTGGATAGGTGCAGCTTTCGGATTCTGTTCAAAATACTGAACAATGCGCATGGCTTTATCGAGCTGTTTTTTTCCTACGGCATTCTGCAGTTCAAATACATTGTAATCCTTGCTGATGCCAACATAGGTTTCAACATCCTCTTCCGTGAGATTTGTTCTTTTTCCCAGATTGATGCAGAGCTTCTCTACTTCATTGGCTAAACGGCTTAAATCATTTCCGATATGATCAGCCAGCAACATCACTGCCTTTTGCGTTGGCTGTAATCCTTTTTGTTCGAGGAATCCCTGTATCCATGCAGGCAATTCATAATCCCTGATTTTTGCTCCGGAATAAAAAACCGTATGGTCTTTGATGTATTTCCCGAATTTACTTCTGCCGTCAACCTTCTTTTCCTTGTATGCAACTATTAATATGGTAGATGACAATGGATTCTTGATATAATTCTCCAGCTTTTCAATATCCTTCATGTGCTGAGCCTCTTTAAGAAGCACCAGTTGTTTTTCTCCAAACATCGGATAGCGCATACAGGCATTCACCACATTCGACCAGCCTGCATCTCTGCCATAAAAAATAACTTGATTGAAAGCTGTCTCTTCTTCAGGAATGATTTTATTTTCTGCAAAATCAACTAACTGATCTACATAATACGACTCCTCTCCTTCCAGCCAGTATACAGGCTGATAATCTTTTTTCTTCCACGCTTTTATGATTGCTTCTACAGTCACATCTTATTAATTAGGATCAATGTCATCCAACATTTCATTCAAACAACTCTGCCTGTGGTCCGGGTGTTTCTTTCACCCATTCCATTTCAATACTCTTGCTGTAATCTGCCAGTTTTGCGCCAACTGCTTTCCATCCCATGACTTCAGCAACTTTAGCCATTTTAATTTTCGCAGTTCGAACCTGCGCGCCTCTTCCACTACGCATGGCCAGTACAGGTTCTTCATCTGTACTCACTGCTTCTACATAATTCCCTTCTCCCTCTTTTATAAAGAAGAATTTGTTTTTAAGTGAACTGGTTTCAATTTTGAAACGCTTCACATTAAATTGATACTTGTCATTATCCAGGTAAACAGCGGTGATGATGCGTTCAGGCTTAAACAACTCAATCAATAACACATTCTCCGGATCAAAACGCTGGGTTAATTCCTGATCTGTAATTTCATAGTTGCCGTCGCGGTAAATAACAAGTAAACGATCATCGGCTTCAAACTGTCCGAGATATTGTCCCTTTTCCTCTGTATTTATTCTACCGAACTTATCATCAAACCACATCTTCTTACCACTCAATGTGGCTTTCCCTTTCTCTTTGAATTTAACGGATTTAATTGGGTACTTCGTCACCTGATTACCCATGCTGCTTCTTCCTTTGATATCCAGTTCTTCAAAGAAGAAATCAAATTCTTTTATACGGGCAGTGCATGACGGGCTCAACAACAGTTTCACCACTTCTGCTTCACCGTTTGGATTAACGCTGAAATAATGCACTTTGCTTTTGTCATCTCCCTTGGTTAAATCATATTCTTTCTCACGTGTCACTCCTGTCACATTAAATCGCTTTGCGTAACTCACACCTGTCCTTCCGTCAACATAAATCATGTTGTAGGTTGTTCGCTCATCATTTTTCTGAAATACTGCAGCATGAATGATATCCTTTCCTATGTAGGCTTTATCTGCTACTTTCACCACCTTCATTAAACCTCGCTTCGTAAATACAATGATATCGTCGAAGTCTGAACAATCAAACAGATATTCATCTTTCTTAATGGAAGTCCCGATAAATCCGTCTACTCTATTCACATACAACTTGGTATTAGCAATGGCTACTTGCTTCACCTGAATAGTTTCGAATGGTCGAATTTCTGTTTTGCGATCTCTTCCCTTTCCGTATTTTTTTAGGAGATTTTCATAATAGGCTACTGCAAAGTCAACTATGTGATCCAGATCGTGTTTCACCAGTTTTATTTCTGCTTCTAATCCTTTAATCTGATCATTCAACTCATCAATATCCAGTTTATAAATACGACGGACCGGTTTTTCGGTGAGTTTGAGTATATCTTCTCTGGTAATATCCCTGCGTAGTTGTTTTTTGAAAGGAACAAAGGCTTTGTCAATGGCTTCAATGACTTTTTCCCAGGTTTCATGCTTTTTCTCAAGCTCTTTGTAAATCTTTTCTTCGAAGAATATTTTTTCAAGTGAGGTATAATGCCATTTTTCCTGCAGTTCAGCCAATTTGATTTCCAGCTCTCGTTTCAACAAATCGCGTGTCTGATCGGCAGAATATTTCAAGAGTTCATGTACACCGACAAAATGCGGTTTATTGTCGATGATTACGCACGCATTCGGAGAGATGGATACTTCACAATCTGTAAACGCATACAAGGCATCAATGGTGATATCAGGTGAAATACCTGCTGCCAGATCAATCTGTATTTCAACTTCAGCAGCGGTGTTGTCCGTTACTTTTTTAATCTTGATTTTACCCTGATCATTTGCCTTTACGATGCTTTCCATCAACTGAGTTGTAGTTACACCATATGGCACATCTTTTATAAGTAGGGTTTTCTTATCCGCTTCTTCTATACGCGCTCTTACACGGACTTTCCCTCCTTTCTTTCCTTCGTTATAATTGGCGACATCAATCATGCCTCCTGTCTGAAAATCAGGAAACAATTCAAATTTTTTCCCTCGGAGATATTTGATGG
>JBKDJT010000159.1:0-6451 GCA_046345435.1 Bacteroidota bacterium | reverse complement strand
GGCTAAAGCAATCTTTGCTGATCAGTCGTGCCACTTTTAAAATCATCGCCAATGGTAGCCAGATTTTAAACCCTGTTTCACCTTATGATAAGCTGGCCGACTTTCCTTATGAATACAATGAATTGATGGATTTTTTGCAGAATCAAAAAGTAAATGGTGTGCTATTTTTAACAGGCGACAGGCATCATTCGGAAATTATTAAAGTTGATCGCGCCGGGACTTATCCATTATTTGATATCACTGTTTCTCCACTTACATCGGGCACACATGTTTTTGGCGGACCTGAAAAAAGCAATCCATACAGAGTGCTCGGCATTGACCAAAAGCAGAATTTTGGAAAAGTTTCTGTTTCCGGAGAAAGAGGAAAGCGCAACCTGAAAATTGATTTCATTGGTGTTAATGGGGAAATTCTTGGTAACTGGAGCATTGATGAGGGTATGCTAAAATTGAAATAAAATGACCATTGAATTTAATTATAACAAGAAACAAGTGTTGCGTGCATTGCGTTATCATTTCTTTTCCAAAAAAGATGTTCGGATACTGTTGCTGGTGGTAAACGGATTTGCTCTGGCGTCTGCACTACTTTTTTATTTTAAAACGGTAACACCGCTTGCCTTTCTCATCAGTTCCTTTTTATGGATTACTCTGATGTTGTCATTCTGGTGGATTCTGCCTCTGAAGATTTATCGCAGTTCAAATACATTCAGAGAGCACTTAGTAATAAGTTTCAGGTCTGATGATATGTTGATTACACACAGTGGAGGAGAAAAGCTGTGGCCTTATTCTTCATTCAGATTAATGAAAGAAACACCCGATTTCTTTTATCTGTATGTAGATGAGCGATCTTTCTTTTTAATACCTCAGGATGTTTTTGAAGTGGTCGAGGATTCAAAGTCTTTAAGAGAGCTTCTTAGAAAAAAAATTATTACGTCCTGACTTCAATAATGGTAAATACTTAATAAGGATACTTGTCTTTCCTTAAATTTACTTGAATAATTTGCGATTTATATACTTGAGATCTATTTTTAACGGCTGATTTTAAACAATATCCTTACAAAAATCTACGTATGAGAAAAATTTTAGCTCTAATCGGCTTGTGCATATCCTTACAAGCTTTTTCATTAGACCCAAATCATTTCACGATAACACGTATATCTGCTCCTTATTTCATAGTGGATGGGAACGCGGAAACTACTATTACAACCGCATATGTTGGATTTGAAGTTCGAAATACCAGTGCCGTCACATATTCGGGCTTGGTATTTTCTATATCATCAATCGGGACTACCGTAGTTGGGCAGAATTATACTGTTATTTCTCCGGTTAGTCGCCAGGTGATTGTAGGCACACTTGCGCCCAATGCTAGTAAAGTCTGCTACTTCTATGTAAGTTATCCTGCAAATACAACACCCATTGCTTCTTTTAATGTAAGGCTCAATGATGCTACTGCGACTGACAAAACACAATCTTTCTCTATCAGAAACCGATCTTCTATCAGTGCCAATGCCGGAGGTATTGCCACCCAGGCTTTTGCGAATCAGGACGCACTTGGCGGAATAATTTTGGATACGGTAACATATACCGTTGGAAATGTAAGAAACGGTGATGAATCTGATTTTCAGGTTGCAGTATCTAATTCTTTTGATCCTACTAAAATGGAATTGATTTCTACTAGCGTGGTGCAAAGTTCAGTCCCGGGTATCCCTTTGGGTTCTACTGATAGTTTATATTTTGTTACCGGTAACGGTAGTACAGGCGCGACTATTAAAGTGGTATGGCGTTTTCGGATTAAATCATTTGGCTTTACAAACTTTTTATTACCCTGTGCAGGATCTACAAGCGGAGCAACCAATTATAAGTATCAATTAAATACAAGTCTTGGGAATGGTAGTCCGGTTACTGTGACGCCAACTGCAAATCCATTAACAATTACAAAAAGATCTAATAAGTCTATATACAGAACCTGTGAAGAGGCAACTTTTAAAGTGATCATAAAAAATCCGGGAACGGTTGACGTATCTATAGACAGTCTTGTAGACCAACTTCCGGCTGGATTTACTTATCAGTCCCTTACAGTTTCAAGTGATGTAAGTACTACCAATTCAGTAGAATTTCCAAATACGGGAGCGCTTTCAGCTTTAAAATATGTAGGCGGAGTGACCGAAAGCTCTGCTGTTTCATATCTAGTTCCTGCCGGCGATTCTGTTGAATTAATTTATACGGCTCTTGCTCCGTGTGTATCTGCAACTAATCTTACTACAACAGCACGCGGCTATGTAGGCTCTCTGGAATTTGATAATGATCAGAATACGGTAAGTGTTTCAGCTACTCTTCCTGTTACCTGGCAGAAGTTTGAAGTAAATAAATATGGCAATAGCGCAAAATTAACCTGGACTGTTTCAGAAGAACAGGGACCGATTAAATACTCGATACAAAAAAGTCAAACCGGAACCGGGTGGGTAGATGTAACAACTGTTTACGGAACTTCTGTCACTTCTGCAGAAGTAACATATGAATACATACATAATGCATTATCCAGAGGTAATAATTTTTATCGTATCATTTCTACGGATGCAGCAGGTATTAAAAATATCAGTAAAGTGGTTTCTTTAAACCATATGGCATATGAAAATTTCTTAAGGTTATATGCGAATCCTGTTACAGATGGGATGTTGCGTTTTAATGTTGAAGAATCCGGCATCGTTGAAATAATGAATTCCGGCGGTCAAATAATCTGGTCAAAAAGAATTGATCGAGGTTTTCATCAAATACCGGTATCGCAATACAGTAAAGGAAATTATTGGCTTAAAGCAGGAAATATGCAGGAGTTAATCCAGATCAGATAGTTCACAGGAATTATTATTAGAATGGTTTAACTTAAAAATATTATTTTTTCCTTGTGTATGTACCTGTAGTTTCTCCGAAACCAATGATATGTCCACTCATTGATTTTTCAAGGTTTCGAACTCGAGAGCCATAAGGTAAATTCAGGATCGTATCTAAAGCATAAATTTTAAAATGATACCTGTGTGTTCCTGAAAAAGGGCAGGGGCCTTCATATCCGCAATGCTGAAAATCATTCATACCCTCAATGCCAATTTGAGTGTTCTCTTTAATTAAGTGGGTAACAGGTATATCCCACAAAATCCAATGTATCCAGGTGTTAACCGGTGCATCGGGATCATCTGCAATAATTGCAAGCGATTTTGTTTCATCAGGCAGTTTGCCGATTTTAAGAGGAGGATTCACATTCAATCCTTCGCAGGTGTATTTACTGGGTATCATTTCTTCCTCCGAAAAAGCGGGACTGCTGATATCAATAAAAGTATAACTTACTTCTTTTGCAAACTGAATCATAGTAATTGTTTTTATTTTATGGTCCTTCTCCTACTGAAGGAGCTTCTTCTTCTGGATTTTCAAAAGGATCATCTTCAGGCAAGTCATCCGGATCTTTCTTTTTTACTGGAATTTTTTCATCATCAGGGATGAACTGATCCGTTACAGCAATTTTATTTTTGCGTATATCATTTCCTTTTATCTTTTTGACAGAGGATTTTTTTGGTGCATACTCTTGCTCGTTAAGCATTCCCTCGATTTTTCTGTTCATTTTCAAAGAAATAGAGTTAAAGAACCTTATTCTATGATTAGAGTCAAGAGAATTTTTGAATAAAATCATTCGATGAGGGTATGACGGGGAATAGATTTGCCGAAAATCTGTGTTATGGCAAAATCAAAACCAACAATTTCAAACCTGAATGACTTGCTTGTCTATGATTATTCAAAGTTTACAGATTTCGAGCAAGGTTTAAAACAGGTGTTACCAAGCTGGATTCTTCAGGCTAATTCATTGAAATTGAAAACAATTTTACAACGCTATCTCTATTATGCAGATCAACATTTCAGGCAGGTTGAAGGTTTAATAGATGGGAAGGTATCCGGCCCTAACAGTAAAAAAATTAGAACAATTGAAAGAATCATTGAAGATATCAATGACAAACTTTCTGTTTGTGTGGATCCTGAGGTGAAAGATGCATGTTTACTGGCGGCAATACAGGCCATCAATCACTATAAGATCAGTATGTATGGTACTGCTGCTTCTTTTGCAAATGCACTGGATTTGAAAAAAACAGCAAAACTCTTTTATGCAGCGGAGGTCAGCGAGAAACAAATTGATAAAAGATTATCTGAGCTTGCCGAGCAGGAAGTAAATATTAGGGCAAAAGTTCCGTTTGCGCTTACTTAATCTTATGATTTTAAAGTAATTTTTCCGGTTTTTCTTCACCCGTGTCGATGTCTTCTTCTTCAAGTATATAATCATCAGAAGAATTACGACTGTACAGATTTAATTCTTTTAATGTAAAGTCATCCTCACCGGTTGTTTGAACAAGTATATCTTTCTGCTTTCTGAGAATCTGAGCTGCCAGTCCAAATTTTTCATACAACTCTTTTTCAACTAAAAGAACTTTGTTTTCTGGAAGAATTTCAAGGATGCCGTCTGTATGTGTTTTTTTTATTGAGCCAACAGGAATATGCGAAGCGATTCTTTCATTTTCTGCAGAGCGCTCATAGGATAAATGAGGTCTTCTGTAAAAATGAATTTCTAAATAGGGGTAAAAATTGATAAAAGTTTTCTCTATTTCACCAATTGTTGTATGATCGTTAATCACAATATGCATAAGCAGATATAAATTATCTTAGAGGCTAAGGTAGTTTTGAAAGCATTGTATGTACAATGATGGGCCTCATGAAATCGCTGAAATATTTCTTCATGAGCGCTAGGGGGAAATTATATAAAACGGCCCTGTTAAAATCATATTTTTGAGATTGACATAGGCTATACAGGGAATATTAGAAATTGATCAATCTCTTTAAATAGATATCTTAGAGTTATAAAGTGTCTAAGATTAGAATACTTGTCTGAACCTACATAGTATAATATATGTCAAACACAGTAAATAACAGCGTAGCAATTCAAATATCACCTAATGTAGCTGAGGTTTTATATCCGATTAAAACAGCTTATGATATAGTCGTTCATTCTTTAAGTTTAATAGGGAGGGTAAAAAATGAAAACAGGTCAGATAATATTATTGAAGGCAGGGTAAGGTATGGTCTTCAGTCGGTTGTCATAAAGGTATCGTTTGAGGAAATTGATGATGAAAAAACTAAAATATTTATTCAGGGAAATTCTGATGATCATATGAATGTTGGAGGGGAGAGTGCTGTTCAGCGTCTTATGGATACGATTATCAACTATAACAATCCGGATTTCAAGCCAGACCAATCAGGAGTCAGTGTAATTTTTATTATTGGCTGCTTGGTTTTATTTATTTTTTTATTATTTCTGGTTGATGAGCTACACGAAAAACTATCTAAGGTTTTAAGTGAATTATTTTAGTATCAATTTTCTTCATTCAATAATATTTAAACGATGTCCGAAGTTTAAGCATTTCGCATTAAACTTCATCCGGCATTCAGGTAATTTGTATGATTTTGGATAGAATAGCTATTTTACTAAAGCAGCACTGTTAACTACAATTGCCGTATGCAAAAAACAAGAAAATAATGATTACAACACAAGAAATAATATGTTTAATATAATTTCTCATATTGTTTTGATCTGTAAATGGTTGAAAATTTAGTAAATAATAAAAGCGGAAGAGTAGAGCCTATTAAATAAAAAACAAAATCAATTATATCAAATGTGCCGGAATTGAGATTTAAATATTGACCGATTTCTATAAAAATACAAATCACCGGTAAGGTTAATAACCAAAATACACTATTGCTATTAATCTTATTATCCCATATAAATAGTATCAGTGTGGTACAGGAAAACATCCAGAGTCCGGCCGGTAAAGAATAGATAAACCACTCAGGTATAAAATACCTGTTTTTTAGTATAAAGTCTCTAAATTCTGAGATGAATGAATCCGCGGCATGTATGTTTACCCATTTAAAAATTACAATGCTCTCAGGTCTGAAAAATAAATAAATTAAGCTTCCAGCCAATAGCGTTAAAAAATGTCCGAAAAATAACTGTCTCATTCAGATAAAATCAAAATCGTTCTTTAAGAAATATTTAAACTCAATACTTTTAAATTAAATTCATTGTCATCTGTGAATGATTAGAGATTTAATATTTATTTATCACATCATTTTATACACAACAT
The DNA here is from genome assembly GCA_046345435.1 of Bacteroidota bacterium. Lineage (GTDB taxonomy): Bacteria > Bacteroidota > Bacteroidia > Chitinophagales > Chitinophagaceae > Lacibacter. Next base: position 278 of record JBKDJT010000159.1, on the reverse strand, counting down.
CGTTCACTCAAACCATTCGTTTTAGGTATTGTGAATTTATATTTATTTAAATAGTCATTTAAACAAAAAACATAATATACATCATTTCAAATATATATTGTTTCTGCAATATTTTAATTTTATTGAAAAAGTATATTTGAAATTCTTATATATATTGGTTAATAATGCTTATTTAGAAGTGTCATAATTTGATTAATCGCGGCTATATAATCGTATAATATATTGATAATCAATATATAAAAATTAGGAGGTGTGCCTTATTATGAGAAAGACAATGT
>JBKDJT010000158.1:0-5765 GCA_046345435.1 Bacteroidota bacterium | reverse complement strand
GATCAGGAAAAGATTTTTCCAGGTCTTGTTGTACAGCCAGAGCATAAGCTTCTACATCTCTGAACAGATGAATGTCTTTGTGCTGTTGAAAAAAGCGGATATTATCGGCAATAGTGTTTTGAGTTTTTTCACCAAAGCCTTTGTAGTGTAATAATCTGTTTTCTTCGCAAGCATAGAGGAGTTCTCCTATACTTTCAATACCCATATCTTTCCAAATAACGGATATTTTTTTGGGACCGATTCCTTTGATGGCAAGCATCTCAAGTACGCCCTTTGGGGTTTTTTCTAGGAGACGGTTGAGGTCTGACAGTTCGCCGGTTTCCAGTATTTCCTTGATTTTTTTAGCAGCACTTTCGCCAATGCCTTTGTATGAAACCCACTTAGAAGGATCTGTTTCGGACAGCTGAACCGGCAGCTTATCAATACCAAATGAAGCTGCAGCATAGGATTTGGCACGGAATTCATTTTCTCCGTGTATATCCATCAGCTTACTGAGTAAACTAAAATGATCGGCGATCTGTGCGTTTGAAATCATATTACAAATTTACCGGGAGAGTTGATATCAGAATATAAAATGGAAAAACTTCCTTACGGAAGTCTTTCACGGACATTGGGTACGACACCAGGTCGGATGGTTTTAGGATTTTTGAATTTCAAACTTGGCCGTTCGAATAATTGTAATTTAAGCGGATTTTTTTGCAATCGGTGTTAAAAGATAAAAAATGTTCATTATGATTGATTTCTGTTCTTTTTTTTGAATCGTCTACCTTTGCAGGCAATGAAAAGTAAGTCGTTAAAAAGGAATAAGGTAAATATCATTACCCTCGGGTGCAGTAAAAACATGGTGGATAGTGAGGTGCTGAGTGGTCAGTTGTCGGCCAATCGAATTGCAGTGGAGCACGAGAGTAAAAAAAAGGATCATAACATCGTTGTGGTGAATACATGTGGTTTTATAGACAAGGCCAAGGAAGAAAGCATTCAGACGATATTAGATCAGGTTGAAAAAAAACAAAAGGGGCAGCTTGAAAAAGTTTATGTAACCGGATGTTTGAGTGAAAGATACAGGCAGGATCTTGAAAAAGAAATCCCGGAAGTGGATGCATGGTTCGGCACGATGGAGCTGCCGTTGATTTTAAAACAATTAAATGCTGATTATAAAAAGGAACTGGTAGGTGAAAGATTGCTTTCTACTCCAAAGCATTACGCGTATTTAAAAATTTCTGAAGGTTGCAACCGTACCTGTGCATTCTGTGCAATCCCATTGATGCGGGGCGGGCATGTAAGTAAAAGTTTAGATGATCTTGTTAAGGAAGCTGAGGGTTTGGTGAAGAATGGAGTCAAGGAAGTGATGCTGATAGCCCAGGAATTGACGTACTACGGACTTGATTTGTACAAAAAGAGAATGCTTTCTGATTTGTTGAATCGCTTAGCAGATGTAAAGGGTTTGGAATGGATTCGTCTGCATTATGCCTATCCGCATAAATTTCCACTGGAGATACTGGATGTGATGCGTGAAAGGGATAATATCTGTAACTATCTGGACATGCCGCTGCAACATGGCAGTGATCAAATGTTGAAAGCGATGAAAAGGCAGATCACAAGAAAAGAAACCGAAGAATTGCTTAATGCGGTGCGTGAAAAAGTGCCGGGTATCTGTTTAAGAACAACATTGATTGCAGGTTTTCCCGGAGAAACACAGGATGATGTAGATGAAACATGTGCTTTTCTCGAGAAGCAGAGATTTGATCGGGTAGGTGTGTTTACATACAGCCATGAAGAGGGCACTTCCGGTTATTCACTGGAAGACACTGTTAGTTCAGAAGAAAAAGAGAGAAGAGCACAGCAAATCATGTCGGTGCAGCAGGAGATCTCTTATGAGTTGAATCAGGAAAAAGTAGGAAAGATTTTCAAGACATTGGTTGATAAAAAGGAGGCTGGTCGGTATATCGGTAGAACAGAATTTGATTCTGTGGAAGTAGACAATGAAGTACTTATCCATTCAGATGCACCATTGGTGATTGGTGATTTTGTACAGGTTAAAATAGAAAAAGCTTTTGATTACGATTTGGAAGGTATCATTGTGTAAATAAAAAAATTACTGATTAAGCCTGTTAAGTGCTGCGTTATATAACGGATCTGTTAATAACATGAAGGAGAAATAACCTTCTTTCCCTAAATTAAGTCTGGCGATATACTGAAATGCATAATTTTTGATGCATTCAAATTCATTTGTACTAATTGGGGAGGAAGGTGATGAAACCGGTTTGATTTTATTTCGGATGAGAGATATTAATAAAGTTTCATTTTTCAGATATTCATAAAGCTCGTCGTGTTTCTTAATACCTGAAAGTTTTGACTTATTGGAAGTAAAATAGTTGAAAGAGAGAGCAGCTACTTCAGAAAACACATGCGGAATGCGATTCATCAAGGCAAGTTCGGCAGAATCTGCCGCGATAAACTGATCGGGAGTAATTCCCCAGCCACCGTATACGATGCGTCCTCCTTTGGTACGATATTCTTTTCCTCTGTGTTTGCTGCTGTCGTTTTTTACAAGGTCGCCGTTTTTGTACCTGTTGATTAGTTCATTGTCATAAAGAGAGTCGTTGCCTTTTATATAAGGTTTCTGAATGTTTCGTCCCAGTGGGGTAAAATAACGGGAAACGGTCAAAAGAAGACTGCTTCCGTCACTCAGATTAAATTCTTCCTGCACCAGTCCTTTCCCAAAGGATCTTCGTCCGATAATTGTTGCTCTGTCCCAATCCTGTAAAGCACCTGCAAGTACTTCGCTTGCACTTGCAGAGTGTTCATTGATAAGTACAATTAATTTTCCTGTTTCAAAAAGTCCGGGTCGCCTTGCCTGAAAAATTTTCCTTGGTGAATTTCGTCCTTCAGTATAAACGATATCTTTATTGTTATCAAGAAATTCGTCGGCAATTTGCACTGCATCATCCATTATTCCACCGCCGTTTTCCTGAAGATCAAGAATGAGCGAGGTCATTCCTTTATTTTTGAGTATTTCAAGTTGCTGCATAAACTCTTCATATGCAGTTGCTGCAAAGCGATTCAGTCTGATATAACCAATGCCGGGTTTTACCATTAAAGCAAGGTCGATGCATTCTTGTGTTATAGAGGCACGTTCAATATTTATGACTGATTTTTTATTATTCTGCCAAACCAATAACGATACGGAGGATCCTCTTGGGCCTCTCACTGAATACCGTATCAGTTCCGGATTCATTTTTACTCCGGAAACTTTGCGGTCATTTATTTTTAAAATTTGAGCGCCGGTGCGTATCCCTGCCTTTTCAGCGGGACTTGCTTTTTTTACACCTATCACACTCATAGTGTCGTTCAGTAATTCGAATTCAAGACCAATACCGTCAAACCCACCCTGAAGTTCTGTTTTGAGAAATTGAACCTCAGAGGCGGGTATATATACAGAATGGGGGTCGAGTTGCTCCATGATGCTGTTGATTGCGAGCAAGCTCAAACTATCATTATTAATACTATCAATATAATGTCTGTCTATAATTGATAAAATTTCTCTTATGCCGGATTGTGTATTTGAAGAAGAAAAAGAAGGGCCGTAGATTCCCATATTTTCCTTGAGTTTGTATCCCAAAATCATTCCAATGATCAGAATCAGCGAGAAGAGTAAGGGCAAAAATGTCCTTTTTGTTTTCATGCAAAGCAGTTATAGTAGAAGAATAGCAAATTTCACGAAAATTAAGCAAACGACATCATCCTGAAGAATAATTGTTATTGTTACCTTTGAATATAAATATTTATATTATGTCATTGCCGATTTTGATTGCGGATAGCGGTGCTACAAAAGCAGAATGGTGTTTGCTTAAAGGGAAGAAGAAAAAAATTATGTTTACCCAGGGAATAAGCCCTTATTTTCTCAATACTGATCAGATTACTGAACTGCTTAAAAAAGAATTACTTCCTGCATTGAAAAAAGAAAAAATATCCGGGATTTATTATTACGGAACAGGCTGCAGTAATCCCGCCAATGTTCAACATGTACAAAAAGCGCTGAAGCATGTTTTTCCGAAAACGACTAAGATTAAAGTTGATCATGATTTGATGGGAGCGGCACGTGCGTTATGCGGACATTCAAAGGGGGTTGCTTGTATATTAGGCACCGGCTCAAATTCCTGTTATTTTAATGGCAGTCGAATAGTTAGGAATAGTCCGGGGCTGGGGTATATTTTGGGAGATGAAGGTAGCGGTGCTTTTTTAGGGCGTAAGGTGATACAGCATTTTCTTTACCAGTCGTTTGATGGTGAGTTGATGGATAAATTTCAGATGAAATTCAAAACAAACCAGATTGAAATACTGGATCGGGTTTATCGTCAACCATTGCCAAACAGGTATATGGCATCTTTTGCAATGTTTCTCTCAGAAAACAGGGGGCATTATATGGTGGAGAATATTCTTGAAGATTCATTTAGTGAATTTATTTTCAATCATTTGTATAAATACAAAGAAAGCTGGAAATATCCCATTCATTTTGTAGGAGGGGTTGCCTATGCTTTTCGTGATGTGTTAAAAAGTCTTTGCCGGCAGTATGGCTTACAGTATGGTAAAGTGATGCGGCATCCAATTCAGGGATTGATTGATTATCATCAGTCATGATGGAAAATTTCTAATCGGAAAAATCATTGAGAAATGAAGTAATAGCAATGAACAAATTTTTAAAATAGTTTATGTTAAGAAATAATTTTCAGATATATCATATCCTCTTGCTGATCTCTTTTTTCTTGATGTATTCCTGTAGTCAGGATTGTGCAACGGAAATTTGTCCTCCCCCAAATTCCTCCGCATTCTACATCCGTCTTCAAAATGAAGCAGGAAGTGAATTGTTGGCAGGGCCGGAAAAACGTTTTGACACATCAAATCTCTTGATCATGGCCCGCAAACAGAATCAGACCATTCGGGATACGATTACAAGGGTTTTTATCACTTTAAAAAACAAGGCGGGTAATGCCGACAGTATTGTAAGTGCCGGGTTTTCAGTTTCAAAAAATTATGCTGTCTATTTTCTTTCCTTAAACGGCAGTGTTACGGATTCTCTTTATTTTGGGTATAAGCCTTCAACGTCTGAGTGCTGCGATCTTAGTTCTTACTTTTTTAATAAGCTGAATACATCTGCTGTATCTAATGTAAATCTGCCAGCTAGTTATATCATTAGAAAATAATCAAAAGGTTATAATTGGTTGTATTTTTTTCTGTAGGATATAAGCCATCGGGTTACTTCTCCGTAAGTGCCAATCCCATTCCTCTGTTTGTTTTGTTTGAGATATATGTCATAAAAGAAACCGGAGCCATCCTGTAACCATCCTTCGTATTTCCTTAGGTGTTTATAATAAATACGAAGATCCGATTTCACGATCGGATGTAATTGTTCTACAATTTGTTTGATTTCAGCAGAATCTGTTCTTTTCAACTGAGCGGCAGCATACATAAACATATTGAGGTAAGCAGCGTATCTTACTCTTGCATCTTCCGAATGTTTAGCAGCAAGAAAGCCTACAAAATTGGCTTCGCTTTCACTTGCAAAACCGAGCTGGTGTGCAATTTCATGGCAGGATACAAAAGGTATAATAAACTCCGGGGTATGAGTGTTGATCTGGCTCTCTCCCGTAAAAGGGTTATAGTAACCCTGGATACCCATGTAATTTGCCGCCTCTCCAAATAAAGAAGCTTTGAACGAAGGTGTTTTAAAGACAAGTTCCGGGAAATGCTTTTCCAAACTTTTA
>JBKDJT010000157.1:0-3494 GCA_046345435.1 Bacteroidota bacterium | reverse complement strand
GGATGAGGGCGAAACCTTCAGTTTCGTACTTTTTTTGCCCTACATATTCCACAGATAATTTGTACGGACCTCCTATTCTCGCGTTAGGGATATTGAAGCTTCCGCCTTTTTTAGAAACAGTGGAATAGCTGGTTCCTGAAGGTAAATGGATTGCAGTGATCGCGGCACCTTCAAGTAGTTTGCCGCTTTGGTCTTTCACCGAACCTGAAATGCTACTGGTTGTTACCTGTGCATTCACCATCATACCCAGACATACAGCCAAGGCTGTGAAGAAGAATTTTCTCAGTTTAAGCATAAATTTTGATTTTGCACGACAAAGATGCAACAAAGCAGCGGTTTTCAGGTAAAGAAATATTAACAAATTTTAATTTTATCCACCTGGTTTTATCTTCAGAGCGAGCGGCTTTTAAGTACCTTTGCACAAATTGCTTCTGATATGCTCCATACGATAGAATCCGCGCTTGATGACCTCCGCAACGGGAAAATGATCATCGTAGTGGATGATGAGGATCGTGAAAACGAAGGAGATCTGATTATGGCTGCTCGTCATGCCACTCCGGAAGCCATCAATTTTATGGCCACGAATGGGAGAGGTCTGATCTGCGCGGCACTGACCGATGAGCGTTGTAAGGAATTGGGTCTTGAGCCAATGGTATCTACCAATACCTCCCTTCATGAAACGGCCTTTACCGTGTCTGTAGATCTTATTGGCAGAGGCACCACCACCGGCATTTCAGCGCAGGATCGCTCAAAAACTATTCTGGCTCTTATTGATCCGGAAACCAAGCCGGAAGACCTGGGTCGTCCGGGACATATATTCCCACTTAGGGCCAAAGCCGGTGGCGTACTCAGAAGGTCGGGTCATACCGAAGCTACTGTAGATCTTTCCCGATTAGCAGGGATGGAACCGGCAGGAGTTTTAGTGGAAATCATGAATGAAGATGGTACCATGGCCAGATTGCCGCAGCTTGAAGAACTGGCCGCAAAATTCAATCTGAAGATTATCTCAATTAGTGATCTTATCGAATACCGACTTAAAACTGATTCCTTAATTGAAGAAGTTGTTCGTGTGGATATGCCCACCACATATGGTCATTTCCAGCTAGTTGCATTCAAAGAGAAAGAAACTAATCGCGAGCATATGGCACTGATAAAAGGTAGCTGGTCAAAAGACGAGCCGGTACTGACAAGAGTACACTCCAGTTGCTTTACCGGCGATATTCTTACCTCATTGAGATGCGATTGCGGTGAGCAACTTCACCAGGCAATGCAAATGGTGGAAGATGAAGGGAAAGGAGTTGTATTATATATGAACCAGGAAGGAAGAGGAATCGGATTACTCAATAAACTGAAAGCATACAAATTGCAGGAAGAAGGTATGGATACGGTTGAAGCAAACCTGCATCTTGGTTTACCTATGGACGCGCGCGATTATGGAGTCGGAGCGCAGATTCTTCGTTACTTAGGTGTGCAGAAAATCCGACTCATTTCGAATAACCCTAAAAAAAGAGCAGGTATCATAGGTTACGGACTTGAAATTGTTGACCAAGTGCCGATTATGGTCTCTCCCAATCTTCACAATCAGAAATACCTTGAAACAAAACGCGATAAACTCGGACACGAAATTTTAAAATAAGCTTTTTATTGAAGATGATTAGTGTTTCATTTCAAAAAGATCTGTATTAAATTTGTTGAATGCTGCCGGATTATCCACACAAACTTTTCTCTGATAAACGACTTTCCTACGAGTTGTTGATGGAGGTGCTCGCGGCTGACTCTATCATTTGATTTTCTCTCTCGCATCTTGCTTTTTTTCTACAATATTTATTTAATCAAAATTGTTTTGCCATGTCTACAAATACATTGACTCAATCTGCAAACACTGTTCCAATAGATTTTTTGCCTTTGCAGGGAACCGATTACGTTGAATTTTATGTCGGCAATGCCAAGCAGGCTGCCCATTTTTATATTACTGCTTTCGGTTTTCAGCCGCTAGCTTATGCAGGTCCTGAAACCGGCATGAAAGACAGAGCTAGCTATGCCATTCGTCAGCATAAACTCACTTTTGTCCTAACCACACCATTACGCAGCAACAACGAAATTGCAGATCATATTTATAAACACGGAGACGGAGTAAAAGCACTCGCCCTGCGAGTAGATGATGCACAAAGAGCCTGGGAAGAAACGACCGCAAGAGGTGGAAAGTCGTGGCTGAAACCGGAAGTTCGTCAGGATAAAGATGGACAAGTGGTGCTTAGTGGTATTCATACTTACGGAGACACGGTGCATTTATTTGTTGAAAGAAAAAACTATAACGGTGTATTCCTTCCAGGCTATCGAAGCTGGAATAATCCTTATTTTAAAATGCCCGATACCGGTTTGCAGTACGTGGATCATTGCGTTGGAAATGTGGGCTGGAATCAGATGAACCCCTGGGTAAAATTTTATGAAGACGTGATGGGCTTCAGAAATATTCTCACTTTCGACGACAATGATATCTCAACTGAATATTCAGCGTTGATGAGTAAGGTAATGAGTAGCGGTAATGGTTATGTAAAGTTTCCGATTAACGAACCTGCAGAGGGAAAGAAGAAAAGCCAGGTAGAAGAATATCTAGATTTTTATGACGGAGAAGGAGTACAGCATGTTGCACTTGCTACCAATGATATTGTTGAAACAGTGCGCCAGTTAAAAAGCAGGGGAGTAGAGTTTTTACAAGTGCCAACAACCTACTACGATGATCTTCTCGATCGTGTAGGGCATATTGACGAAGACCTTGAACCGCTGAAAGAATTAGGAATTCTGGTTGACCGCGATGATGAAGGATATCTTCTGCAATTATTTACCAAACCGGTAGAAGACAGGCCAACTCTCTTCTTTGAAATCATTCAGCGAAAAGGTGCAAAAAGCTTCGGTAAAGGAAATTTTAAAGCTTTGTTTGAGGCTATTGAAAGAGAACAGGAGGCAAGGGGGAATTTGTAATCGGTTATCAGTTATCCGTTATCGGTTATCAGTGTCTTGTGTATTTGTCAATAACTGCTAACCGATAACTGTTAACGGTTAACAGTTGGCCGCTAACACTCGTTTTGTTGCATTGAATTATCTTGTGCCCGAATAAAAATTCGGGCTTTTTTATGAACATGTTTCTTACATACGCAATTACAACCACTGCTACCACAATCCGCTTTGCGGATTAAACATGTCATATTACCCCTGCCTCATCTCTGAGTGATTTTTCTGAAAACATTTTATATTACTTTGACTGATCAAACTGATCAGCATAAATTCACAGAATATGCATATTCTAAAATTCGGCGGTACATCCATGGGCAGCGCAGCTGCGATGAAACAGGTTGCGGGTATCGTTCAGCAAACTGCCAAACCTGCCATGATCGTAGTAAGTGCCATGAGCGGCATCACCGATCTGCTTATCAAATGCAGTGAGAAATCTGCTGCTGGTGATGAATCTTTTCGCGAACTGTTACGTGAAATTG
>JBKDJT010000156.1:0-3225 GCA_046345435.1 Bacteroidota bacterium | reverse complement strand
CCTTCACAAATGCTTAAACTATTAGGCAAAAATTTAGTGAGAATTGTAAAAAGTGTTTTACCTGGCGAAAAAGTGAGAACCGCTATGGGAAGGAAAAACTATTACAGCATTAAATATGGAATAAATAAAAACCAGCTCGACAATAAATCATAATTATTATGAAAACAATCCGCACTTCCCTGGTTGTTGTATCAATTCTGCTCGTATTAAATTTTATTTTTTCTGCAAAGCCCTTTTTATACCACTTCTACTCCGTAAAGAATCTGACTGAAATTTTTTATGAAAGTAAAAGAAATAGGCACCAATTTAGTGGCGCGATCTGTAACGATGGCTGGGTTAGTCATTCACAAGGCCGGGGCACCTGCTCCTGGCATGGTGGAGTAAACTATTATTTTTACAAAGGAGAGTATATTAAATCAAAAGAAGAGTGCAGAGAAGATGCTAAAGAATTTTCATGGGTTGAATAGATTATTGATGTGCATGTAATCACAAAAGTTTGAAAAAGAAGATTCAAAAAAAGGATTCAGTAAACATTGTGACTTGCTGCAGAATAAAGTAGCAGATTTCAAGCCAAATCCTAATAATCTCTATCTTGCATCGGTAAAATTTAAACCAATAGTTGTCGCTTAAATATACTCCGATAATGGCTGAGAAAACTTTAATTAAAAACATCAGTATTGTAAACGAAGGCCGTATCATCATCTCCGACCTGCTCATTGAAAACGGCATCATAAAAAAAATTGGAAGCATCAATCCTGATAATCACACCAAGATAATTGATGGTGCCGGAAAATATTTGTTTCCGGGTGTTATTGACGGACAAGTGCACTTCAGAGATCCGGGTCTTACACACAAGGGAAACCTCTACAGCGAAAGCAAAGCAGCTGTTGCTGGTGGCGTAACCTCTTTCATCGATATGCCGAATACGGTTCCAAATGTATTGACCCTGGAAATACTAAATGAGAAATATAAAATAGCTGCTGAAAAATCTTTGGCCAACTTCGGATTTTTTCTTGGTGTAAACGGAGACAACCTCGATGAAGTGATTCAAACAGATACCTCGAAACTATTAGGCGTTTCTGATGACGGGCTTTACTTTACCAAGAAAGGCAATCTGCTTGCAGACAATCCCGAAACAATGGAGAAGCTTTTTGCCAATTGTAAATCTATTATTGCTATCCACGCCGAGAAAGAACAGATCATCGAGGAAAATGAAAAAATATACAGGGAAAAATATGGTGAAGATGTGCCGGTTGAATACCACCCCATCATAAGAAGTGAAAAAGCCTGCTATGAAGCATCAAAACGCGCGATCGAACTGGCAAATAAACACGGTGCCCGTTTGCATATATTACACTTAACAACCGAAGCAGAAACACATTTGTTCAGAAACGATATTCCTCTTCAGGAAAAAAATATTACCACCGAAGTATCAGTTCATCATTTGTGGTTTTCAGACAAAGACTATCAGGAAAAGGGAACATTAATCAAATGGAATCCTGCAATCAAAACTGAAAAAGACAAAAAAGGACTTTTAAAGGCGTTATTAGACGACAGAATAGATATTATCACAACAGACCACGCTCCACATACAATGGAAGAAAAACAAAAACCTTATTTCCAGTCAATGTCAGGCGCCCCAATGGTACAACACGCTCTAAATATCATGCTTGAGTTTTACAAGCAAGGTGAGATCTCTTTGGAAAAAATTGCAGAAAAAATGTGTCACAGTCCTGCAATTCTCTACAATATTGAAAAAAGAGGGTTTATTCGGGAAGGCTATTGGGCCGATCTTGCAATTGTTGATTTAAATGCAGAATGGACAGTAAGCAAAGAAAATATTTTATACAAATGCGGCTGGTCGCCAATAGAAGGAACTACATTTCATACAAAAATCACACAAACCTTTATTAATGGTCATTTAGCCTATAATAAAGGAGTCTTTGACGAAGAAAATAAAGGGATGCCTTTAAAAAAGATTGTTTAAATTCTTTATATACAACAACCTTCAATGGGACAACTCCAATAGCGATGAAAATAAAACACATAATCTCTAATAATTAAACAACAATAACGATTACATGAAACATCCTCTTTTTATTGTTTGTTTTTGCTTAATTGTTATAACAGCTCGCTCCCAAGTTTTAAGTGACGATGAAAACAAGCTCTATGAATTAATGATGACCTACAGAAGAGAGAACGGGCTGTCTCGTATTCCATTGTCTTCCTCTTTAACCTTTGTTGCCCAAACTCATGTAAAAGATCTGGCTCATAACAAACCTGATTTAGGAAGCTGCAACGCCCATAGCTGGTCCTCTAAAGGAAACTGGTCTGCCTGTTGTTATACAGAAGACCATGCACAGGCAAGGTTGATGTGGTCTAAACCGGCTGAACTAACCTCCTATAAAGGTTATGGATACGAAATTGCCTGCGGTTCTAATGGCTGTTGCAGCAGCTTTATTATGACCGCCGAATATGCATTGTCTTCCTGGAAATCCAGCTCCGGACATAATGCCGTAATCATCAATAAAGGAATGTGGAATCGGGACTGGAAAGCCGTTGGTATCGGTATTTACAAAGGGTTCGCGGCTGTTTGGTTTGGACACGAAAGCGATGATCAATAAGATGTTGCTTAGCCAAAAAAACAATCCTTATTTATCACTATCTATAGAAGCTTGAGCGCTGATGTCTTTTCTCTGCTGTAGTAGAAGTCCTGATGGCGGATCTTACTTGCTTACCCGTCTGATTGGCCTGAAAATTTCTTTATAAATTAAAACCTCTCCGTTCTTTTTACGAAAGAAAAAGGTGTTGTTGCCCCAGCTTTCATAATTAGGAGAGTCGTAATGCTGATAATAAGTAACAGAGCCGGTATTTTTATTTACCCGAATTTCTTCATCTGATGCTTCTATGGAAATCCAGGGATACTTATCAAAAAGCTTTCTCTTTTTTTGCAAATAATCTGCTTTGCTTCCCGACTCTTTGTCATCATGGTAGGAAAAATCCGGGGCCAATAACCCGGCCTGAACATAATAATCCTTTTGATTCCATGCCATGAGGTACGTTTCATAAACATCGTACATCTCTTCCCTGGTCAGAATTTCTACCGGTAAAACATCTTCCTCTCTCTCTTTCTTATTTAATTCCTTACGACTATTTCTGTTTTTTGAATAAACAGTAGAGTTGTCATTTGTTTTTTCTGTATTTACTTCAGTGCCACTCATTTTA
>JBKDJT010000155.1:0-4791 GCA_046345435.1 Bacteroidota bacterium | reverse complement strand
TTGCAGAAGCTGGTTAAGCAGCGCAATGATTCACTCGATATATTCAAACAGCAAAATCGCAGCGACCTGGCACAAAAAGAAGAAGAAGAAATTCGGGTAATAGAACAGTTTTTGCCTAAACAACTTTCTGATGATGAAATACGTGCTGAAGTAGAAGAGATCATCAAAGAAACAGGGGCATCCTCACCTGCAGACATGGGAAAGGTGATGGGTGTTGCTACAAAAAAGCTTGCCGGAAAAGCTGATGGTAAAAAAATAAGTATGCTTGTAAAAGAATTACTGAACCGTTGATAGATTATGATCATTGATGCGTTCTGCCTGATTCTTTTGTTGTTTGCTGCCTGGAAAGGATGGAGCTCCGGTTTTTTTTCATCTCTGGTTTCGTTTACCGGAATGTTCATTGGTTTTTTTATTGCTATGAAATGCAGCGCTTCCGTTGCAGTATACCTGAAAGAAGAACAATACACCAATTCAAGATGGGCTTCTTTTATTGCTTTTGGTCTGGTGTTACTGGGCGTATCGCTCATGTTAACGGTGGTCGCAAAAGCTATTTCAAAAGTTGCGGAAGCAATAATGTTGGGGTGGTTGAACAAAACAGGCGGACTAATACTTTCCGTTGTTCTTTATAGCATGATGATCAGCGGATTTTTTTTCTTTGGTGAGAAACTTTCATTTTTTACAAAAGAAACTATCGATAATTCGTTTTTATACCCAATCATCAAGCCGATTGCTCCTAAATTGTTAAATATGGTCGGTAAATGGGTTCCTTTTTTTGAGAAAACTTTTTCAGAGTTAAATCGTTCTTTTGGTTGACGGCTTTGAGGCTGTTAGTTAGGATACCCTATTATTCACACAAATACGTTACTTTAGCAACGTATAAAAAGATAAGTGTTGCTGATGAAGAATTACGAAATCAGACAGTTTGAGAAATTTAAATACATCGAAGAAGGGTCGGGTGAGCCTTTGGTATTGCTGCACGGACTTTTTGGTGCGATCAGTAATTTCATGGGGATTATTGAAGGACTTAAAGGTAAATACCGAGTAATCGTACCAATGTTGCCTCTTTTTGAGCTGGATCTTCTTCATACCTCCGTAGGCGGACTCGAAAAATTTCTGCAGAAATTTATCGAAAAGAGGAACCTAACTAATATTCACCTCCTTGGTAATTCACTGGGCGGGCATGTTGCATTGGTTCATGTGCTCAAACATCCCGAACGTATCAAATCGCTGATACTAACCGGCAGCTCCGGTCTTTTTGAAAACGGCATGGGCGATACCTATCCGAAAAGAGGCGATTATGACTATATTCAAAAGAAGACCGAACAAACATTCTATGATCCCGCTACCGCTTCCAAAGAATTGGTAGATGAAGTATATGATATTGTAAATCAGCGGGCAAAAGCAATTAAAATTATTGCTCTGGCTAAAAGCGCTATCCGGAATAATCTTGGCGATGAACTTAAGGGTATCAATTTGCCAACATTGCTTATCTGGGGAAACAATGATACAATTACTCCTCCTTTCGTAGGTCGCGAATTCCAAAGACTTATAAAAAACTCCGAACTACATTTTATCGACAAATGTGGACACGCCCCTATGATGGAAAGATCTGAAGAATTTAACGAACTGCTACGAGCGTTTCTCGCAAAACAATCGAGTCCCACACAAGTAGAATAACAAAATCCTCTCCCAATGACAGCAGCAGAACTTATTTCCGGACACTTGATGCCGCTTCGGCTGAACGATACGATTGCTGATGCTCGGGAAAAACTAGCTTCAGGTACTTATAAAGAATACCCTGTTGTGGAAGACAACCATTTTGTTGGTCTACTGAAAGAGGAATCTCTTGAAGAAAAAAAAGATACAGATCAAATCTCTTTACTTCAGGAGGAGTTTGATCATTCTCTGTCGAGGCCCGAAGATTTTTTTCTTGTCCCTCTCAAATTAATGCACCAAAGAAAACTTTCACTGTTGCCCGTGGTCAACAACGAGGGTGAATACAAAGGAACCATATCTGCAGAAGAAATACTTGAAACAGCCGCACAATACAATTCCGCAGCTGAACCCGGCGGTATCATTGTGATGCAAATGCCTCCCTTGCAATTTTCAATTTCTGAAATTGGCCGAATTGTTGAGTCGAATAATGCAAAAATCATCCACCTTAATACATGGACCGATGCAGCAAGCGGACAGTTAATGGTGGCAATCAAAATAAATAAGATTGATCTGCAGGATGTGCTCGCAACCCTGGATCGTTACGAATACAACGTGGTGCAGTATTTTGGTGAAAATCTTTCTGAAGAAGGAATCAAGAAGAATTACGAACACCTGATGCACTATCTCAATCTTTGATTCTGTTCTCTTCTTTTTAAATTTGATTCTGAGCCCGTGCTCTTGTGTTTCAAAAAAACATTTGACAAAAATTGAAATACTTTCTGTCCATATTTTTATTGTTTTTTTCTGCGTTCCTTCAGGCACAACCCTCTGTTGTGTGGGACAGTGCTAAGCAATCGCTTGAAAACGAGATAAAAAACCTTCCGCAGCAAAAAGAGTGGAAAATTGAAACTGTTGTTATTGAAGGGAACAAACGGACAAAAAAATACATCATTACAAGAGAATTACTTTTTAATGAAGGCGATTGGATTCACGCAGATGAACTAAATGCCCGGCTTACCATTGCGCGGCTGAATGTTCTGAATACACAGTTGTTTCTGGAAGTCATTCCTTCTGTTAATCAACAGAACGATTCTTCCCTTGTTGTAAAAATATCAGTTAAAGAACGTTGGTATATTTTCCCGATTCCCTATTTCAAACCAATCGACCGCAATGCAAACCAGTGGCTTGTTGAACAAAGCGCAAGCTTGGAGCGTATTAATTACGGTCTGAAGTTTAAATGGGAAAATGTATCTGGCAGGAGAGACAAGCTACGCTTTAACTATGTTAACGGATATACGCGGCAGTTTCTATTATCTTATGAACAACCTTATGCCGACAAAAAACTTCAACATGGTTATTTGGCGAGCATTTCCTATTCGCGCAACAGACAACTCGCTTTTGCAACAGATAATAACAAACAGGTTTTTTTCCCGCAGGGAAACAACAATATTACATCGCTAATAACTACTTCTTTTCGGGCAGAAGCGGGCTACTCGTATCGTCCGGGTGTTAAAGAAAGACACACTTTTCGTATAGGTTACAATGTTGAAAAAATTCCTGATACAATTTCTGTTCTCATAAGAGACAATTATAATAAGGGGTTTCTTCCTTTTTTTGCGAACAATGTTTCCAAGCAGACTTTCGGTGAATTCAGTTATTTGTATCAGTACTTTGACGTAAACAATATCGTATACCCCTGGAAAGGTATTGTTTTTAATATGCAGTTTATTCAGCGTGGATTAGGAGTAAAAGGAATGAATCTTTGGCAACTAAAAGCGAAAGGTGGAAGATTTATCGAAATAAATAATAAAACATCTTTTTCGGTTATTGGTATGGGTTTGCTGAAGCTTCCTTTTAAACAGCCGATGTTTAACCTGCAGGCGCACGGATACGGTGATCTTTATCTGCGAGGACTTGAATACTACGTCATTGATGGTGTTATGGCGGGTATCATCAAAACAACCGTCCGCAGAGAAATCATGGAAATCAAAGTGCCGACACTTATCATCCAAAACGAGAAATACAAAAAAATACCTTTTAAAATAGTTGGTAAAGCCTATGCGGATGCGGGCGGAGTTCATCTGCCTTTCTTTACAAACAGCATTCTTAACAACCGCCTCCTTTACACCTGGGGCTTCGGGCTTGATGTCTTAAGCTACTATGATTTTGCTGCATGCTTCGAATATTCATTCAACCAATTGGGGGAAAAGGGGTTATTTTTACACCTGCGAAGAGATTTTTAGTGATCATCTGTTTTTTTCTAAAGCCCAAAACAGAGACATAAATACCTAAAGGGAAGAAAACCGATAATCTCCAAACATTCAAAAATGCAAGTTGCAGTATATAGCAGAGTTCTGGAAGAAGATCAAACAGAAGACGTCAAACGTCTGCTGGATCGTCTGAAAGACAATAATATTACTCCGGTTTTAGCAGATACTTTTTACCAACAACTGAAAAAGCATGTGGATTTTGATGAAGAACCTCTGCTTTTTTCTTCTCCGGAAGAGCTGAACGAACAGTTCGAGTGTATGATCAGCCTGGGCGGAGATGGTACCCTGTTAGATACCATCACCCTCATCAGAGACAAAAACATTCCTTTGCTGGGCATCAATTTCGGCAGACTCGGATTTTTGGCAAGCATTGGCAGGGAAGAGCTCGAGCTGGCAGTCGCGTCGCTGGTTAATCATACATACGTAAAGGATGAGAGAACTCTACTACACCTCGATAGCAACCTGCCGCTTTTCGGAAATACGCCTTATGCGCTCAACGAATTTGCCATACAGAAACAGGATACTTCTTCAATGATTAAAATTCATACTTATCTCAATGGTGCATTTCTGAATACATATTGGGCAGACGGTCTCATTGTAGCAACACCAACAGGCTCCACAGGATACTCGCTGAGTTGTAACGGCCCTATCGTTTTCCCCGATTCGGGCAGTTTCGTTATTACACCTGTTGCCCCGCACAACCTGAATGTAAGACCCATCATTGTTCCGGATAATAACGTGATCTCTTTCGAAATTGAAGGAAGAACCGATTCTTTTCTTTGTACACTGGACTCAAGAAAAGAAATCGTACAAAAAAACGTTCAACTTGCCGTAAAAAAAGAAGATTTCAACATCAACCTCATCC
>JBKDJT010000154.1:0-6254 GCA_046345435.1 Bacteroidota bacterium | reverse complement strand
GAATAATACAGTTCCATTCCCTTATTTTCTTTTCTCCATCCTCCCGTAAGAGAAAGATTCGCTTCCTGCATCGAAGAATTGGCCAGTAAATAATCGGGAGTACGAGCCAGGCCTCCACGCTTAAAGGAGCCTTGAGCACGCCATGAGAATGATGGATGTTTTTGGCTATTTCCTTCAAACATCGCTGATACAACTCCCATTCTGTTGTTGGAAAAGAAAGCAGTGTGTACTTCTGCGTTGCTTCCCGGATCTCTTCTTAATTGCCTAGGTTCTATAAACACAATACCTCCGATTGCATCTCCACCATAGCGAAGTGCGGCGACACCCTTAATGACCGTAAGACGATTGGCAATGAACGGATCCACTTCAGGTGCATGATCTCCACCCCACTGCTGACTCTCAAGACGAACCCCATTGTTATAAATTAAAACACGATTGCTATGCAACCCGTTGATGATTGGTTTAAATACCGTACTCCCTGTCTGCAATTGTGATACCCCTGTAATACGTGTTAGAGACTCCGTCAAACTTAAACCACGAGTAGATTCAAGGTTGCGACCTGTTAACTGATTTGCCGGTAACTGGTCTTTTTGTTTTGCACTTCCTATCACGACAACTTCTTTCAACTCTGCAACCTCATGAGATAATTCCCAGTCTACTTCAATGTTTTTTCTTAGGTGTATATGCTGTATCAGTGTTTTACAATCAGCGTGTGAAATTTGAAGTGTGTATTTGCCGGCGCATAATTCATTGAACACAAAAAAACCATCCGCATCAGTTTGTACAGATTTCTTTAATTCCAGAATAGTTATCTGTGCATCCTGCAAATGCTGTTTTGTTTCAGCATCATTGATGTGACCCGACAACTGAAAAGCACATTGCCCATATACTGCATCTCCAACGAACATCAGTCCCACAATTAATATCGTATTGAGTCGAAACATTTTGATTTAAACAGCAAAATTGCAACAAAGTTTCAAATATAAAAACTTAATTTAATGGAAAAGGATCTTTGAAAGGCAATCCCACTTCCATATCCCTGATTTCAGAATCACTGCATAAGCATTCAGTCAGCTCTCGAATAATTGTTTCTTTATCAAGGTCTTGTCCGATAATTACCAACTCATTTTCACGATCTCCGAAGCGCTTATCCCATTTCTTCTCGATAAGTGCCTGATTATCTACAAAAGCAGCATAACGAATGCGATCTGAGTAGGGCATGCTGCACCACCATACGCCGGCTTTATCGGCCCTTAAACTACCACCTGCCTGACTCCAGTTAATCGCTTCATTTTTACGACTGGCCAGCCAAAACAAACCTTTGCTACGAATGATGTTGCTATGCCATTCCTGATTCAGATAATTCCAAAAACGTACCGGATGGAAAGGGCGTTTATCACGAAAAACAAAACTGCCGATACCGTATTCCTCTGTTTCCGGCACATGTTCTTTGTTCAATTCTTCAATCCATCCTGCACTTTGTGATGTTTTATCAAAATCAAACAAACCGGTATTCATCACTTCTTTCAATGGCACTTTTCCAAAACTACTTTCAATGATTCGAGCTTCTGCATTCAGTTTACGAATCACGGCTTTTAATGTGCCAAGATCCTCATGACTTACCAGATCTGTCTTATTCAAAATAACCACATTGGCAAATTCAATCTGATCGGTGAGTAAATTCACAATCGTGCGATGATCGTCCTGCATATCTGTCAGATCTCTTGTTTTTAAAGTATCGAGACTAGAATAATCGCGAAGAAAATTAAAGGCATCAACAACTGTTACCAAGGTATCAAGTGTTGACAATTTACTCAGATCTATGCCATTCGATTCATCCTGATACGTAAATGTTTGTGCCACAGGTAAAGGTTCACTGATACCCGTGCTTTCAATAAGTAAGTAATCAAAACGATTCTCATTGGCCAGTCGTTCTACTTCTTTTAATAAATCTTCACGAAGTGTACAACAAATACAACCATTGCTCATCTCTACCAGTTTTTCATCGGTACGGCTCAGGGTATTTTCCCTCTGTACCAAACCGGCATCTACATTTACCTCACTCATATCATTTACAATCACTGCCACTTTCATTCCTTCTTTGTTGTGAAGTACATGATTCAGAAGAGTTGTTTTTCCTGCACCTAAAAATCCGCTTAGGACTGTTACAGGTAGTTTAGTTTCTATCATGATTTATTATTTTAAATGTCTTTCTTGTTTTGCCTGTTCAAAAAAGGAAACGATCTGCCTGTGATAAGCATCTCCGTATAATTCAATAAACTTTTTCGTTTCCTCTTTGGTTTCATCATTCCATATACGCAAGCGTTCATCTATATAATCGGCAGTTAACTCAATGCCACACTTTACTTCAATGCAATGTTTCCAATCGGAATAGGAACTGAAGAACATATATACATATTTGCAACAATGTTGCAAATATAGGAAATCGATTTTAATTTTACTTCTATATAAAAAAACGACCCTGTAACAGGGCGTACCTTTGTACTGTCCATTCATATAATGACATAAGAAAGAATGCAAGAAAGATCCTGGAATTTTGACAACAGTTATACTCGTTTGAGTTCTCATTTCTATTCGCCTGTTGAAACAGCACCAACGAAAGAAGCGAAGCTCATCCTGATGAATGATGCACTTGCTGAAAAATTAAATCTTCCTTCAGAAGACCTGAAACTTCCCTTCTATTTATCTGCCAATGCATTTCCTCCCGGTAGCAATCCCATTGCACAGGCTTATGCCGGACATCAGTTTGGTCATTTCAATATGCTGGGTGATGGACGCGCTTTACTCATTGGTGAACAACTAACACCACAAGGAAATCGATATGACATTCAATTAAAAGGTTCCGGTCCTACTCCTTATTCGCGAAGAGGCGATGGACGTGCAACACTTAGTGCAATGCTTCGTGAATATCTGTACAGTGAAGCCATGCACGGGCTGGGAATTTCAACAACGAGAAGTCTCGCCATAGTTCAAACCGGAGAACAGGTTATTCGGGAAGATATCCATGAGGGCGCAGTACTTACACGTATTGCCAAAAGCCATCTCCGTGTAGGTACATTTGAGTATGCCGCACATATACGTGATGAAGATGCTGTAAAAGAATTGCTCAATTATACCATTCATCGCCATTATCCACACCTGAAAGAGGAGAGCAACTATGCGCTTGCTTTATTGAATGAAGTGATGAATCAACAAATTGCACTGGTCGTTGAATGGATACGCGTAGGTTTCATACACGGAGTGATGAATACCGACAACATGAGTATTGCCGGCGAAACAATTGATTACGGCCCATGTGCTTTTATGAATCGCTATGATCCTGCAACAGTATTTAGTTCGATCGATACAGGAGGCAGATACGCTTTCGGAAACCAGCCCGCTATTGCACACTGGAATCTTGGTTGTTTGGCAAGCGCATTACTCAGTGCGATTGATCCGGTAAAAGAAAAAGCAATTGAGCTTGCAAAAGAGCAACTAGGTAAATTTTCAGAAATATTTAATGATGCCTGGCATCAGATGATGGCAAGAAAAATTGGTTTTACTGCGAGTGATGATAATGTGAAAAGGCTCACTCATTCACTGCTGGATATCTTGAAACAAGAACAAGGTGATTACATAAATGTGTTTTCTCATTTGATGGATGTTGACATACCAGACGACTCAATTTATCATTCAGAAATATTTATAAAATGGAAAGCAAGCTGGGAGGAATTGATCAAAGAAAGATCTTTATTAAAACAAGATCTCATTGAGGTAATGCGAAAAGAAAATCCCGTTTACATTCCAAGAAACTATCTGATTGAAGAAGCTTTGGAAAAATTCACACAAGAGAAAGACGAAAAACTATTTCATCAGTTACTTAGATTAATGAAGGATCCGTATATATTTAAAGAGGAAAATAAATATTTTCAACAGCCGCCATTAACAGGTGACGACAGGTACAAAACATTTTGCAATACCTGAATACTAACTTTATCTGGCTTTAATAATTGGCTTCACTTGTTGTATCACGCCATTCTGGAAACGCATATAGTATAAACCGGCAGGCAAACCATTCGACTCAAAACGGATATTGTATTCTCCGGCAGGCGTATCACGATCGTGCAAGGTTTTTAATACACGTCCCTGTGCATCCATAATCTGTATCAATGAATGGCCTCCTCCTGTTTTAAACTTAATAGTAGTTGTTTCCGTAAACGGATTCGGATAGTTGCTAATCAAGGTCACTCCCGAAACACGGGTATCATCAACAGAGGTAACTCCACATGTACCTGTTGCACAAAGTGGCAGTTGCTGATAATTTTGCAAGAGTGTATTTTGCAAAGTAGCTGCATCAGCACAAAACCATCCCTGCAATAAACTCGCATACACACTCCTGAAATCATATTGCATCGGAATATTATCATTGACCAGTGCATTTGAGGGAATTGTTGGATTTACACCTGTGATACCTGGATTCACTTTCGTGCCAAATAAAAACATCGGAGCTGCAGCACCATGATCTGTACCCACACTTCCGTTGGAACGAATTCTTCTTCCGAATTCAGAAAAAGTCATTCCCACAACTCTGTCTGCAACTCCCAGCCCTTTCAGATCATCCTGAAATGCTTTGATTGCACTGCTTACACGTGTCAATAAAGTTGTATGTGCTCCTGTTAACGGATCATTTGTATTTGTTTGTGAAGCATGTGTATCAAAACCTCCGATACTCACCATGTACACTCTTGTCTTCAATCCACCTTTAATTAACCGTGCCACAATTTTTAATTGATCAGCAAGACTATTTGTAGGATAGACTCCCTGCTGTGTCACTTTGGAAGCTGCATCAGTGATGCGACCTGCGTATGCATTTGTTTGACGAGCAACCAGGCGTACATATTGCAACGCTTCGCCGGCTGGCGTTGCAGGTACTGGCTCTTCAGTTCCATTGATCAGATTATAAAAATTAGAGGTACTTGAAATACTGATACCCATATTGGCTGTTGGCCCCTGTAAAGCAAGCGATGTTGTAGAACCAATCTGAATACCTAAAGGATCTGGCGCATTTGTATTGGGATAACCTGTAGGGAAATCGGGATATTGATCTGCAAGATAGCGACCAGTCCATCCGGATGTAAGCACTTCATTGCTTGACGATCCACTCATCCAGATATCAGTGGCGCGGAAATGAGAAAAATTAGGATTGGGATAACCAACAGCCTGTACAATACGAAGTTCTCCCTGATTGTAAAGTTGCTGCATGCCTGTCATAGCAGGATGAAACCCAACACCTGATGCACCCTGTAAACGAAGTACATTGTTTTCCGGAATGGCTATATTGCTTCTTGCATTGAAATAAGCACTGTATTGATCGAGTGGAATTAATGTATTCAGTCCGTCATTTCCTCCATTCAGCTGTACAAGCACCAAGACTTTATCTGTTTCAACAAAACCATTCAGCATTTGATGAAGAAAAGAACTCTCACCCAGCACCCTTACCGAATAGGGTTTCAGCAGCGAGGGGATCACTGCCATCGGTAAGGTATTTCGGAGAAAGTCTTTACGTTTCATTTTTTATAGTTACAAGTTGCGTGTTACGGGTTACGGACGAAGTCCGACTGCTTCGAAGAAGCGGGCGGATTATGAGTTTTTTTAATTTAAGTTAATTGATACTCTGCCAGGTTCATCAAATATTTATAGAGCCCGGCCAACCGCACCAACACTATATTGTAATTCATCGTTGTTGGATTTCCTACATACGTTTGCCAGGCTGTTGTCCAATAGTAATCCTGATCTTGACCAGTCAGCAGAAAATCACGTTTCAGTTGTGTCTTTACATTTTCAGAAAGAGAAAACATCAACATACGATCAGTCACTTCATTAATCACTGCATTCGGATCAGACGGATTAGATAAAGAGGCTGTATAACCTACCACGTCAATGATGAGTTTGAAATTATTGGCAGTATATCCGTTTGTAACGAGTACATCACTTAACTGATTACGTTTGGGCAATGTATCAGCATTCACCCATAACTCATAGTACTGTGGAATCTGATAATAAGCCGGCCATCCAGCGACACTGGGAGGATCACCAATATTTTGCTGTAAGGTTGCCAATGCACTCCAGGTGAAATTCCAGAATGAATACGAATTGGTCACATCAGATGAAGAAGGAAATATAATATTCCATTCCCGGCAAAGAGTGATGACATGATCAAGTGGAGATTTAATCTGCGCACCCCTATTTAATAC
>JBKDJT010000153.1:0-3971 GCA_046345435.1 Bacteroidota bacterium | reverse complement strand
CTAAATAAGTTGCAGCATCTATATCCAACTGCTCAGCATCCTTTCTGCCATTGCTCAAAAGCCATTTGTCAAGTTCTTTTTTGCTTACAAAAATTTGCTTTCCATTGGGTTTTGCATGTGGCAAAATGCCTGTCATGGTTAGTTTATAAAGATAGGAGAGTGATAAGCCGGTATAGGCTGCTACATCCTGCAGCGTCATTACTTCCTTTGTTCCTGCCATTGCTCTTTGCAAGCTGCATAATTGCAAATGCAGTTCATAGTTGCTTACATGTTGTTGTTCCATGTTTTTAATTTTAATGATTAAAAAAATGGATAGCGCTATCCTCTTTGTAATTACTATGCAAACATCAGAAAGGAAGGAAAGAAAAGAAACAGGAGCAAGCAGGAATGAAGCAGGAATGAAATAGGCAGGTAGGAGTGGAGCAGTATAGTTTCTATAGCTTGTAAGCCAAATTCTTAATCTCTTTACAATATTCTTTTGAAGGATCAACTTTCTTTAGTGCACTTGAAAGAGTTGTATTGCTTAATGGCTTACCTCTTTGTCCTTGTAAGCATTTGCTTTTATTAATGATATTTTGCCATTGCTTACTAATAAAATCATTTGTAAGTAATGCAAAAAAACATGCTATTTTGATATTGTTACTCACCTGCAGTTGTTGAGTGAGTTTTCCTGTGAAAAGCGCCTGCATGGTACTTAAATCAATAGGAGTTTTGAATAAGCGATGTTTATTTACATAGTCAAGTAGCATTTGATATTGTTGCTCAGTTAGTGGCTTTATCAGTAAAAATTCACTCTCAGTGCTTATAGGTTGGCCATTCTCTACAGCAATTTTCCACTGCTTGAGTTCAATGTAATTTTGATAATGTTTCCGGCCAAAACTATAGGCATCTGCATTTATAGCCTTGTCAATGTTATTCTCAGCATGTACTGCATCAAAAACTCCTTGCCATGCCGGCTTAGTGTGGAATTGTTTACAACAACTAACACAATCTGCATCCCACATTGATAAACCTACATCAATGGCAGTCTGCTTTATTATCCTATCTAAATAAATTACCTTTTCTGTGATGCTTGAGAATTTATTTAACTGCTCCTTTACCTCATCAATAACTATCTCACACAAGAATGGCAGTTCATTTTCTTTATCAATATTCTTAGTCATGCTCTTTTGTGGCTTAGTTTTCCTTGTCATGCTCTTTTGGTTTGATTGTTACTGCAGGAAGGTTATTAATTGTTTCTTTCATCATTTCTTCTGCCGGCCTCACATAGCGTTCTGTATATTTTAATGTAGCATGCCCCATAACATTTTTAATTGCAAACAGATTAAGGTTTTTATTCTTAGCGCCCCATATTACAAGGTTTGTGGCTGCACTATGTCTTGCACAATGCCATGTGATGTGCTTATCTATGCCTGCCTTTTTGCTCCACATTCTTAGCGTTTTGAGTGCCCCTGTATGGCTTATTCTTTTATTCTTATCTATTATGCTGTACATTGGGAAAACATGCTCATCTTTCTCACCTGGTTTCTCTGGTAGTAGTTCTATGGCAGTTGGATGCATTGCTATCCATGCTTCTTTTTTGGTTTTTTCCCTATCTTTTTTAATCATGCCGGTTTGCAGGTTTATGTGCTTCCATCTTAATTCTCTTATATCTACCCATGCAAGCGCTGTGAAGCATGAAAAAATGAATGCTCTTTGCAGTTCAATATTGCTTATAGGAGTGCCGGCCATCTGTTGAATTTCCTCCATTGTCAGTACATCTTTCTTTATCCCTTCCTCTCTTTTAATGATAATATTTTGTGCCGGGTTAATAAGTAGTGCCTTTTCTCTTACTGCATATTTCAGCATCTTTTTAAATCGGGCAAAGTAACTTGCAGCACCTTCACCTGCACTATTTTCTTTAAGATATTCACTAAAATCTTCTACTATTTTTTTTGAGAGTTCTTTCATGGTTATGTTTTTTATATTCTTTTCTTCCATGAAATCAATGAATTTAATGTAAACACCCTTCATGTTTCTTTCATCTTTCTTAGTATATCCTTCTATGTACTTTTTAAAATATTCTATGAAAAGAATTTTACCCTTATGCTCAGCGATCATGCTGTAGTCATTGCTTTGTAACTCGGCTGCACGCTGTACTGCTATTCTTTTTGCAAGGGCAAGTTTATCTGAATTATCCTTTCTGTCAAGTGGATTGGATGGCTTAGTCAGTTTACACTGCTTTAAAAACTCTTTATAGCGCCTGCCTGCATGGTAGATGTCAAGATATAATGATGTGCTGCCATCTTTTTTTTCTAGCTTCCTAAGGGTTACACTCATGGCTAATTTCCTTTGTTTTCTTTTGGTTGGATAAAGTTAGCACTTAGGTTGGATATTTTTATCAAAATTTGTCCTTGAAGGACAATAGAAGGACAAAAAAAGTGAAATAATAGGAAATCTTAAAAATAGCAAAAGAATAAAAACCCTTTACTGTATTGGGTTATAGCATTTGAGATAGGCTGTAAAATGGTAGGTTTTGTTCCTGTTCTGGGCACTTTGTAAAACCTTGAAACTCTTTACAGATAAGGGTTTCAGGGTTTTTTGTTATGTGCAAAAGGACAATAGAAGGACAAAAAGAGAAAAAAGAGTACATCATGCAGCATTGCTCTGCTCATGTTTACTCTTATGGATAATGACAATATGTACAACTTCATCACCCATAATTGAATTTGATATATCTAAGCGCTTTCTGAATTCCTGCTCATCTACTCTCTCACCGGCTATTGAATATTCTACAGGGTTATGGTTTTGAAATTCCACAAACAATGCATCTAACTGCTTTATATCGCTTAATTCTTGCTTAGTGATCTTACCGGCTGCAAGCGCCTTGAGTAAACTAATCTTTTGCTGTTTATTAAGTTCATTGATATTCATGCTGCATCATTTAAATTAGTTACAAGTACATTGGTTTTACCTGCTCATCATTAACAAGTTTAACATGGACAACTTCCATGCCTAAAATAATACCTGAAACATCTAAGCGCTGCCTGAATTCCTGCTCATCTACATTTTCACCATCTATTGAAAACTTGTATGGCTGCTCAGTTTGATCTTCAAGAAAATAAGTATCTAACTGCTTTACATCTCTTATGGCCTCTTTTGATATTCTACCGGCTGCAAGTGCCTTGAGCATGTTTATCTTTTGCTCTTTACTCAGTTTCTGAATGCTCATGTATGTATCTATTAAGCAGGTTGTCAATGTCGCTTTCTGAAAGGTTGCTGAAATCTATGGTGCTATTGTTTTCTGTTAGTTTTGGCAGAGCATAGTTGAGTAGGGTTAAGAATGCCTGACTTTTGGCATGGCCTGTTTTCATTCTTTTAATCTCATCAAGAAAGTACACTATGTTTTCCTCACAAAAATTTGTGATGCTTTCCCTGAGTTTCATTGAATAACCGCCTTTTGGCCGGCCTGTTCTATTGATATTCTTATCGCCTTTTGAAAATGGCATATTTAATTGTTTTCTATTGTATCTGCAATGGTTACCGATAAAACATCACCGCCTCTTTAATCTTTTTATCAAGTTCCTCTATTAGTTCATTCTGCTCAGTGCATCCTGGCATATTGCATAAATCTTTCACTTTATCCTTTATTCTCTTTGCCTGCATCTTATTCTCAAATATGCCCTGCAGTTTTGCCTGCTCTATTAGTTGCAGCGCTTGTGCCTCACCGCCCATTGCCTGCAAACCCATCACCATAAGTTGTTGCTCAAATGCTTTTGTGCTGTTCATAATGTCAGGTTTAAATGTTAGTAGTTTATGTCTGTAAATTTTGAAATACTCATCTTTCCATCTGTTTAATAACTTAATGTAAAATGCCTCATCTGTCAGCATGCTTGGCTTTATCTCATTAATATTGAATTGATCTAATAGCTTCTTGGTATATCTGAGTTCATATCTTAGCAGTCGGCATCCTTGAAATACAGGCAGCACCG
>JBKDJT010000152.1:0-3585 GCA_046345435.1 Bacteroidota bacterium | reverse complement strand
CAGCAATTGCATCACATTGTGATACCAGTTAATATGGCTTTCAAGGATTTCACCACTTCGCGGGTCGTGAACATTGGGGCCACTTGCATTTTGCGTTTCAGAAGGTTTGTAAACGATGGCACTAAACCTAGCATCTTCCAGGCTCCATGTACTGTCTTCTTCTGGTGTGGGGGCGATTCTTCCCTGAATGGCATTTTTAAAGCCGGCTTTTTCAAAAGCAATTTGCCAGTCATTTACACCTTGCATCAGATAAGGCACCCATTTTTTTGGCGTGGCAGGATCGATATAGAATATTATTGGCTTTTTAGGCTCTACAAGAATTCCTGCTTTGTATTTTTCAACATCCTCCGGTTTGGGTTCCAGCTTCCACCGAACGGCCATCTGAATTCTTTTAACACCTTGCGGATTGGCATCAAAATCAGTGTAATCCCGGGTAAAAAAGCCTACTCTCGGATCAAAATAACGCGGTCTCGAAGGTGTTGCAGGAAGCAATACAACTGAGCTGTTTAACTCGATAGTAAAGCTTGAAGGTCCTTCAGTAGGGGATGATCTGCTGTAAGTTTTTACCGTTTTGATTTCCATATTAACCGGGTAAGCACGAACTTCCTTGATATAGGATTTATCTCCCTGATTTAACCCAAGCTGAAAACCTGTTCTCACTCTTGTATTAAAGAAAAGGATATCGTTTTCTATATTCAGGAAATCAGTAACCTCAACAACCAATGATCTGTTTGTTGCTGTTGAATCTCCGCCAAGGGCTTTCACATCAAATGCCTGTACAATTGGCTGCAGGTTTGAATTAACAACAGCCTTGTACATGCCATTATCATCACTTCCACGTTGGTCGTAGGATACTCTTTGTATAAATAATTTGTTGTTCGGCCCCTTCTGCAGGCGTATTACGTTGTTGTTTACGATGTCTCCTGCATAGCCGGCAAACCCGTTGTTTAAACCGGTTGCAGACTTGGAAATACGTGTTACAATGAGCAGATCCCTTCCAATAACAGAATCAGAAACCTCCCAGTACCATTTGTCATCTACCTGATGTACGGTGATAAGTCCGGCATCACTTTTCGCCTTATCGGTGATGATTTCTTTATAGGGCTTAACACTACCGGCTTTATTACCACTACCCGAATTAACGGCAGGGTTTTGACCTGAAGATGAGGATTCGGTTTTTTTCTGAGCTGTTGAAACAAGAACAAGCAACAAACAAATGGTAGCAAATAAATTTTTTAATAAGAGTGATTGCATAAAAGTGAACCGGTTTATTTTTTATGATAGTTATGAGATACTTATAGATAATTGCCCTTTCTGATACACATGATTAGTCTGCGATGTTAAGAAAAAGTAATCTGAAAGAAACCAAAATGTTAACAGAAAGGCTTAAAAATTGTTTGGGTGGAAAGAATTCAGAAAAAAAACCTTTCAATTTTATCGACAAAAAGAATATTTCCTAAATTGTGCCTCCCAATGGCGGGTGATCAGAAGTTCATCTGTCGGTTAACCAAATTCATTTAAAATTAAAGTATCATGGCTGAAATCAAATCAACTGCATCTGCTAAGGCAAAAAAAGGAAACAACATGATTTCCTGGCTGGCTCCTGTCATTTGTATCATTGTCGGTTATCTTATCTGGAGATTCTATCTTGGTAGTGCTTCAGGGTTTAAGGAGCCCGATTTGGCTGGCGGATTCTGGCCTTCACATAAAAAACCTACATCTGCACTTAGCAGAGTTTATGAGGGTGGTATCATTGTACCTTTCCTTATCGGACTTTTCCTCATGGTACTTACATTCTCTATTGAGCGCTTGATGACAATCATGAAAGCTTTGGGTGGAGGTAATGTATCAGACTTTGTAAGAAATGTTCAATTCCAACTTGCAAATAAAAATATTGATGCAGCCATTGCTTCATGCGACAAGCAAAAAGGTTCGGTTGGAAATGTAATGAAGGCCGGCCTGTTAAAATACAAAGAAATGACAACTGCGCAAGGTCTTGATACAGAACAGAAAGTTGCATCAATCCAGAAAGAAGTTGAAGAAGCAACAGCTCTTGAACTGCCTATGCTTCAGCAAAATATGGTGTTCTTATCGACCATTACATCACTCGGTACACTTATCGCCCTTCTTGGTACGGTATTGGGTATGATCCGTTCATTTGCTGCTCTTGGCGAAGAAGGTGCGGGTGGAGATGCGTCTCAACTTGCGGTTGGTATCTCTGAGGCGCTTTATAATACGGCCCTAGGTATCGCAACCTCTTCTTTTGCACTGATTATGTACAATGTATTTACAACCAAGATTGATTCAATTACCTATGGTATTGACGAGTCAAGTTTCACTTTGACACAGAGCTTTACTGCTCAGTACAAATAATTTTTTCGATTATTTGTGGAAATCGGTTCGTTCATGCATCTAATATTAAATTGAGTTTACATGCCCAAACTTAAAATACAAAAGAAAAGTACTTGGGTGGATATGACCGCTTTTGTGGATGTATCCTTCCTGATACTTTCCTTCTTCATGCTGGCAACAAAATTCAAGCCACCGGAAACAGTTTCTGTAGAGAATCCCAAATCTGTTTCTTCTGAAAATGTTGCTGAAAAAGATGTTTTTAAAGTCTCTTTCGATAAGCAAGGTCGCTGTTTCATTAGTTTCAGTACAGATGAAGAAGCAAAAGGAAGAGTTTTGAATATGCTCAGGGTGGTCGAATCCCAAAAAGGCATCAGTTTAAGCCCGCAGGAAAAAGCCCGTTTCATCAGTTATTCTGTTGGTGGTGTCGGCGTTCCTTTTACCCAGCTTAAATCATTGTTGAGTCTTTCTGAAGATCAGTTTAAGTCTTTTCAGCAGCCCGGTATCCCCATTAAAGACACAGCAGATATTCAATTATACGATTGGATCAATGCTTTGCTTGTTGGAAATGATAACCGCAAACCGGCAAATGTGATGCTGAACGGAGACAATGCCGCACATTACCCTGAGTTTAAAAACATTCTGACTGCCTTTAAGCGAAATAAGGTTTATTCCTTTAAGCTTATCACAGCACAGGAACAGGTTCCGGTAGGAACACCTTTGGATCAGACACGCAAAAAGCCATAAACTTTAAAATAATTTAAAATGGGAGCAGATATAGATAGTGGCTCACAGGACCATGGTAAGAAAAGTCCCGGCGTCAAAAAACAGAAAAAAGCATCAGCCAAGGTGGATATGACACCAATGGTGGATCTCGGATTTCTGCTGATTACTTTCTTCATTTTTACCACCACCATGAGTTCTCCCAAAGCATTTAAGTTGAATGTGCCGGATGATACGGCTAAAGAGGAAGAGCAAACGCAGGCCAAGGCATCAGGTGCATTTACCATCATGCTCAGCAAAGAGAATCATGTGTATTATTATGAAGGACAATTATTGCCTGACGGTTCAAATTTTAAATCTACAAATTTCAAAGATTTGAGATCGTTGATTCTCGACAAGAAAGCCAGAACCAATGAAAAGGATTTGGTGATCATTATTAAGCCCAACGAGTTTGCGAATTACAAAAATGTAGTAGATGTGCTGGATGAGATGACCATTACCGATATCAGAAGA
>JBKDJT010000151.1:0-4189 GCA_046345435.1 Bacteroidota bacterium | reverse complement strand
AAATAGGTCTGGTCAACTGCTTTGGCTCAGAATTAAGTCCTGAAATAATTGCAACGCAACTAAAAGCAAGGATGCTGATTCTATCCGGTCTCCCTGAATCTGCAACCCAGATGTTGTCAACTCCTTTTTACGAAGTATGTGAATGGAACAACATTAAAATGATTCGTACAGACTCGCTTGAAACGATCGGGAAAGATCAGTCGCTGAAAACAAGACTGTGGAATAGCCTGCGTCGGTTATTCAACCTTTAAATATTTCAACTATGACCAGGCTGATCTTTGCTTCCGCAAACCCTAATAAGGCAAAAGAAATACAAGCGGCACTCCCGGAGAATTTCTCTGTTATCACGATGAAAGATGCCGGATTTCAAAATGAAATTCCAGAGCCCTATCTTACGCTGGAAGAGAATGCACAGCATAAAGCAAGGACCGTTGCAAAAGCATTAAATGCCAACTGCTTCTCAGAAGATACAGGCCTTGAAACAGATGCACTTGACGGAGCACCCGGTGTCAGATCAGCACGCTATGCCGGAGAAGAGGCAAATGATAAAAAAAATATTGAAAAATTACTCCATGAATTAGGCAGCAACCCTCTGAGAAATGCAAGATTCAAAACTGTAATTGTACTTATTCTTGATGACGAGGAATATTTCTTTACCGGAATATGTGAAGGAAAAATCACAACTTCAGTTTCAGGAAGTGGTGGTTTTGGCTATGATCCTGTTTTTATTCCTGAGGGCGCTGAAAGGACATTTGCGGAGATGACACTGGAAGAAAAAAACAGTTTCAGTCACAGAAAAAAAGCCCTTAGTAAGATGATTGCTTTTTTAAAAGAAAAGAACAACTAACCCTATTTTACACCTTGCCATATCCTCCAACTTTCGTCTGCCTGTAATTCAAGCATACGAAGACCGTTTTCTACAACAGCGCCTCTCTCCTCTCCTTTCTGTAAAAACAAGGTTCGTCCGGGATTATATATCAGATCAATAAGCAGATGCTTTGTTCCTATTGCCTCATACGGCAGTTCAGGTACCTGATCAGTTTTAGGATACATACCCAAGGGTGTTGTGTTGATCAGAAGCTTTGTATTTTGAATTTTATCTTCTGTGCAATCTGCATAGCTGATTGTATCGGATGATGATGCAGAGCGAGAAACATAGCAATAAGAAATTTCCTTTTTCTTAAGAACCCATGCAACTGCTTTAGCCGCACCTCCTGTTCCTAATATAAGAGCCTCAGTATGATGAGGAAGCAAGAGCGGATTCAAAATCTCCTCAAAACCATATACATCAGTATTGTGCCCTTTAAGTTTCCCGTTTTCAATATGAATACAATTGCACGCACCGATTTCTTTTACTGCATCTGTCATTGAGTGCAGAAAAGTAAGCACCTGCTCTTTGTAAGGAATTGTCACGTTTAAGCCACGGAGTTCAGGATACTTGGAAAGCAAATCAGGAAGTTCTGATACCTGTTGAATTAGAAAAAGGTCATAACGGCATTCTGTAATATTTTCTCTTTCAAATTTAGAGGCAAAATAACTGCCGGAGAAAGAATGGCTGAGCGGGAAACCTATAAGACCGTATCGCTTCATTTTTAATTTTGATGATGAACAAGAAATCGCTCTTTCCTATTTCTTGTTGTTCTGATCCAGAAAAAAGAAGAACGAATCTCCTCTCAAACCAATACGCATTGCTTCGAGCGCAAGCATTTCAGATGGAGCAATATTGCCAAGATTTACATTACAACCAATTAATTCAATAAAATACAATTGCTGTGCTTTCTGAGGAGCTTCCCAAATGATTTTCTCTTGTGGTATTTGCGTGAGTATCTCCTGCACTAATCCTTCTCTCACTTCTCCACTACCACGGTAAATACCCACATTACCGGCTTCTCTTGCTTCTGCAATGACGTATGAAGAACCTGCTTCCAGCTCTGCACGCATCAGTTCTATCCATTTGTAAGGAGGAATAATATGTGTTGCATCCTTGCTGCCTACTTCACTTAAAACCGTTCCGTATTGCGTTAGCTTTTCAATATACCCACATTTTTCAGCATGCGGAATGGTAATAGAACCATCGCTTACCTCCATATAATCGATTGCATAATCCTTACATACAGCAATAAAATCTTCGAATTGGTTTCTGATTAAAAAAGCCTCAAATAAAGTGCCTCCAAAATAAACCGGAATACCTACGGATTTATATAGCTCAATCTTTTCACGAAGATTTGGCGTTACATAGGAAGTGCCAAATCCAAGCTTGATAATATCTACATGCGGCGCAGCTATAGAAAGAAAATTTTTCGCCTCTCCGATACTTAAACCTTTATCCATCACCATTGTAATGCCATTACCTCTTGGTTTCACTTCACGTTCCGGCATTTGAGACAAATGGTAGTTCATATTTCAATTCTTTAATTTAAAGGCTGCCGGCTTTCAAAATTAGCATCCGGTTGTGCCTTTAGCGAAAAACGCAAATGTAAGCAGCCTTCAGAAATTGAAGGAAAAATACTGACTTAAAAATTATTTATACCTGTTTATTTCTTTTTCTTTTTAGAAGCTTTTTTGTGCTTTTCAAGAAAAGTAGTCACCTGAGGAAACTGCAACAGTGATGGATTCAATTTGATAAGCTTCTTAACTGTATTGGGAGACACTTCCATTGCCTCTTCTAGAAATACGATTGCAGGCTTTGCTTTCTTCATCATCAGACAGGCAATGGCTCGATATACTAAAAAAATCGGCTTTTGTCCGGTAGCAATACAAGCTTTTGCAGCTGCCTGATTAAGCTCTTTCCAAACACCGAATTGTGCAAGACAATCCAGTAAACCACACCATCCTTTGACGTGTTTAGGCCTTACAGCGATCACTTTTGTAAAATAATCTAGCGCCTGGCGATAATCCTGCAAACCAGCGAGGGCATACCCCATTGCCATGTTATAGTCGGGATGCTTTCTGTTTATCTGTAATGCAATTTCAAGCTGCTTAACTGCCTGTTCATATTTGTCTTCATCCAAATAGGTGCAGGCAATTTTATAATAAAGCTTGCTGTCTTCCTTATCCAGATGGGAAGCCTTTCTGTAATAAATTCTCGCCTGTGCCGGCTGACGCAGTTTTTCATAGCAGTAACCAATGGCTTTAAAAATTACATCTTCAGGCAAACTCAACTCTTCTACTTTTTTTAATACCTCAATGGCATCTTTGTATTTGCGCATGCGTATATACGCATCACCCATATTTCGGTATGCATAATCAAACTTCTCATCAATTGCAACGCAATACATATATGCATCAATTGACTTTTCATATAATTTCAAGCCCTGATAAGCAGCCCCGAGATTAAACCATGCCAGCTCACTGAAAGGGTGCTCCTCTATGATATTGAGATGGATGCGAATAGATTCCTCATTCCTTCCCGTAAAATCTGTCCAGTAACAAATCTTATACAATGCTTCCTCATTCTGAGGGCTCTCCTCGAGAATGATTTTTAAACAATCAAAAACTTTGTCAAACTGCTCATAGTCGTCATAGACATCCGATAATTCAAAAAGCAGCTCAATACGCTCATCGCCTTCAAACTGGTGGAGCGCCTCTTCAAGTAATGTAATCGCTTTCTCCTGACGGTCGAGCGCAAGATATGCCTCAGTTTTTAAGATGATCAGCTCCGTAGAAATACCATCGAGTAATTCAGCAGAACGCAAAACATGTAGGGCGGACTCATATTTTCTTTCCGATAGAAGCAAGTCGGCCTTTTTCAGGTGTAATACCCCGGAATAAGGGAAAATTCCCAACCCTGTTTCAACAACCCTAAAAGCTTCTTTGAGGTTCTCCTGCTCATCAAAATAAACTGCAAGGCGCTCAAAAGCCTCCTCTTCCAGAAAAGAGCCGGGTCTACCTGCTTCGAGGTTTCTATAAATCCTTAAAAGCTCTCTGATTTCAGCACTTTCTTCGGGCGATGGGTTTGTATTCATAGTGTGTGTTTGTGTAAATTAACTTATTTCAGAAAAAATTTCAAGGCGGATGTAACAAATAGTTATACACATTCGTTAATACTTTGATAAAATCAGTAAAATAACTTTTTCGTTTAAAATTTTTGTAAATTTGACTATATGAGAAAAACAACCTCCACCCCCTTTAGATAACTGATCGCAGCAAGTATTGAAATTTCGAGCTTATGCATAGTGCATATCGCAAA
>JBKDJT010000150.1:0-3449 GCA_046345435.1 Bacteroidota bacterium | reverse complement strand
ATTATATTCAAAATTTTGTTTGTTTCTTGAATTGATTTGATTATTACACTCAGGGTTTTCAAGATCTTCATCCTCATAAAAATACATATCCTCATCTCCGTCAGGTCCTCCCATGCCGTCCTCGTAATATACTCTCATACTGGTGCTATATAAGGGGGAAATAATCCATGTTCCATCAGTATCAATAAAACCACTTTTCCCGTTTTTCCCTGCAATAGCAATGCCTTTTTCAAATGAGTTTACCCATTCATATTTTCCGGAGATCGTTGCTTTTTTTCTTGCATTAAAAAGAATAGCATCCTCATTTTCACTATTTCTATTTTCTGATGTAACCAGAAGAAACATTCCACCATTTAAGTCTATGATTTCTTTGGCCTGAAAATTGATCAGGAAATTACCCTTTTGATCAATAAGAGCCATCTGACTTGTTTTATTGCTTAGGATGAAAAAAGAAGAACTATCAGTAGAGATAATATTTTCATATAAAGCTGGAATGATCATCTTGCCTGTCAAATCCATAATTCCGTATTTCCCTTCGGATACGACAATGAATAACCCCTTTGTCTGTGTAGATAGAGATGAAAACTTGGCAGATACGGGTTTCTGATTCCTGTTAATCAAGAAATGTTTTTTATTCTGAGAAACATTAAAAAGCGTGTCGTTAATCACTTCAAAAGATTCGTATTTTCCACTTAGAATTTTCTCTCCCTGAAAGTCATAGATATCGTGTTGCCAAACTGATTGCTGTTCAGTTTTATAAATATCTGCTTTAATGATTTTGTCATATAGAGTAATTCCGTCGTATAAAAAATCAATTATTTTATTCCCTTCCAGGTCATAGCAAGCCATTTTATCACCCAGTTTGATGTTTAAATAATTTTGATTGGATTGTATGCAGTTATAAGTGATAGGGATAAGGATTTGTCCTGATTTATTAATAACACCAAATTTTTTGAATTTGCTAACAATGAACTTTCCTTTATCTAATATTGCAATGTGATCATATTCTTCATCCGACACAAATTTTTTATTATCTAAATCATATAATTTATATTTTTTTTCTTTGGTGAAGTATGGAACTACATTGTCTCTCAGTTCATCATATTTTCTTCTTGCCAGTTCTGCATTTTTGGCATTAGGGTAACGAGTATATAATTCTTTATAGGCAGAAGCAGTATTGATTGTCTCAGCATTTTTCCAGGCAATAGTCTCCATGTTTTCGTTTGCCTGAATTTGATATGCTGAATTAGGGAATCGCCGGATGAATTTTTCGTAATCTTCGATTATACCCTTGTTTTTGATAGATGACCAGGTGGCTTCCATCAGCAGGGAATCTGCTGTTATTCTTTGAGGGGCTTTCTCATAGTTTTTAATGAAAAACTCGAATGCCGGTATGCTTCCATCTTTTTTCGCTTCTTCAAACGCAATTGCATAAATATGCTGACGAACGGTTTCATTGAAAGCTGATTCGGGATGGGTTTTGATGTAGTCGTACAAAACTGATTTATCGGTCTTGTTCTTGACCTGCACATAATCAAGGCTGTCAACCAAGTGTACACTCTGAGTGAATAATTCACTTTCAGGGTACTTCTTTTGAAAAACACTTATTCGTTCTTTTGATCGGGCTTCTGAATAAGATTGGAATATGTCATACTCAAGGGTGCTAAAAAAAACAGATTTCGATCCTTCACAAAACTCAAAATCCTTACAAAGTTTTTCTTTCTCTTTTGCCTCTGTTTGACCAAGCCCCTCATATGCCATCCGAAAGTAGAAATAGGCAGAGTCAAGATCGTCAGAGGATTGTTTTCTTTTAATGTAAAATAGGTACCGAACAAATGCAACCTCCGGAATATTTCCTTCTTTCAGGGCTATTTCATTGAGTTTTTCGTTTGACTCTATGAATTCACCTTCATTGATCTTAGAGATGATTTTATTCAATTGTCGTTTCTGGCCAAATGATATAACGACTATGAAATAAAAGAGACCGGTGAAAATGACGCGACGCATATGTTTATAATTTAAATAGAAGGAATAAACATAAATATATTGTATTTGTAATTAAGAAGATAAAAGCATTCTTCACTAGGTTTTGGGATATAACAACAAAGAGAAAAGAATAATTAGTTAAGTGTTGTTCCACCCTCCGCACCACTTAACTGACTTAGCTGGGTCAACTAGGATTGGTTAAAAGGTAGTATATGCGAATAAATGCTATTGAGTATGAAAGGAATTAATCTTTTATACAGCGAACAGATAATGCTATTTCATCTAATTTGAAATACTTAAATTGATCATAATTAATTTTAAAGCCTTTATCTTCATACCAAATAATATATGTAATTTCTTCAATCGAACTCCACCAGTATCCTCCAAGAGTAATTCCATAGAACGAACCATCTGGATAACGAAAACCTGCAGGAAGTGCTGCAAATCCGCTAAGATTAGTCCCATTTCTATTTTTTGCCCACCCTGTTTTAGATTTTATTTTAACAGCTTCTCCGCCTAAATAGTAAGTAAATTTCTCCCAATCCTCCTCGGAAGGAATGTGATACCCCACCGGAGCTAAGCCCCGAGAGTCATTCACCGCATACCAATTGTAAAGTTTACCATACTTAGCGCCATTTGCAGGATTATTATCATAATAACACCAAACAGGCTGTTTATTTTCTCTGGCACTTATCCACTCTTCCTCAGTTTTTGCTTGAGTTATAGGGTCACCATTACGAAATTTATCTACATCCAGATTCTTTATCATCCATACTTGATTCCCGATTTTGACGGTCTGCGAATAACCAAGACATGTAAGAACAATAAGATGTATAACTAATAAAGAAACCTTTTTCATAGTTCTGCCTTTTTTATAAAAATAGGTAATATCTATATGTAGATTAACACCCCCTGTTATGTAGACAGCCGAGCTGATTGTAGCCTCAGCTAACTGCTGGGCATATTTGAGATAGGTATTTTTTTTCTTGATTTAAATCTAGCCCCCTTTTTTAAATAAATTTTTGTTTTGAAGTATGGGTCGATCACATAGTGTTTGTTTCCCTCTTTATAAACAACAAAATCTCGCTCAATATCATCGTCTTTCATTGTTATTGTATTTACTGCCTTAACTCGTTTTACTCTTCCATTTTTGTCTGAAATATCATCATTGTAAACCAACCTCTTTGTTCTGATATAGTTTAATATTTCACCTTTGTAAAGTACAGAGTCTTTTCCCATAATATACAGTTTCCTTCCGTTGTTGTAGTCAAGATATCCTATGGCATCTAGCTTATGCTGTACTTTTCCGGAAATCACCCAAAGGAAAAAGATAAATTTTGTCATAGTTTTAATTTTTATTTACATAATGTCATATTACCAGTAATTGTAAACGAATTCATGCAATATCTAAGTACCAATCAGCTGAAAAGGTTATGTTAAATAAAAGTGGTACTCTATTAGAG
>JBKDJT010000149.1:0-3253 GCA_046345435.1 Bacteroidota bacterium | reverse complement strand
ATTGTGTTTTATTTCCTTTAAGAACGGGATCTCTGGAATACTCGGGAGTAGTGCATCCGCAGGAAGTTTGAACGTTTTCAATTTTTAAGGTGTCCAAAGCATTGTTTTCAATGAAAAAAAGATGTTCGGCAGGTTTACCTTGAGGTATTTTTCCGAAATCATACTGAATTTCTGAGAAGCTAACAGGATCCTGATTGGCTACAGCTTCAACCGTTTCTTTTTTGTTCTTCTTTTTCTGAGCAAAAACTGTTGTTATGAAGGAAAAGAAAAACAAACTCAAAAGTAAAAATGGCTTCATCATTAATTGTGTTCCAGTTTTCATTTGCACATCATTTTATAGGTGCGGTCTTTCCTCAAAATTAGTGATTTGCCCTCTTTATAAAAAAATGATTTTACTTAGAGTTATTATTAATTATTTGAACTTTAACATTTCGCCATTATCTTGGCTCCAAAATCCATTATCAGCAAAAGCTAACAGGTGTTATTTGGGTATCAAAAACCATTATTTTTGCTCCATGGATCAGTTAGAACAAGACACATTACAATCGGCCCCGCTTTCTTTTGAGCATTTCAGAGAAGAGGTATTGAATGATTACCGCTTTGCATGTTTAAGCAGGGAGGCTAGTCTTTTAGGCAGAAAAGAGGTGCTAACGGGGAAGGCGAAGTTTGGCATTTTTGGAGACGGGAAAGAGGTGCCGCAGCTGGCAATGGCTAAATTCTTCAGACCGGGAGACCATTATACAGGTTATTACAGAGACCAGACTTTTATTTTTGCAACAGGCGAAGCCACTGTAAGACAGTTTTTTGCTCAGCTTTATGCAGATCCCGATCCTTCTCATGACCCTCACAGTGCGGGGAGGCAGATGAATTCTCATTTTGCATCACAGATGGTTGATCATTCGGGCCAAGCGCTTGATTTGGTGAATCGGAAAAACATTGCAGCAGGTATGGCTCCTACTGCAGGTCAGATGCCAAGGGCTGTTGGGCTAGGACTCGCATCAAAAATTTTCAGAAATATACCTGAGCTGAAATCTTTTGAGCATCTATCAAGAAACGGGGATGAAGTTTGTTTTGCAACTATCGGAGATGCTTCTACCAGTGAGGGGCATTTCTGGGAAACGGTGAACGCGGTTTGCGTACAGCAGCTTCCCGTAGCATTTTTTGTTTGGGATGATGGTTATGGAATTTCAGTTCCTAAAAAATATCAGACTACCAAAGGGTCGATTTCAGATGTGCTTGGTGGTTTTCAAAAAACTGACGGCAGAACAGGGATGGATATTTACAAGTTGAAAGCCTGGGATTATGCCGGTATGTGTGAAATTCTTGAATCGGCCATTGAGAAAATACGTCAGACTCATATTCCGGCATTGTTTCACATTGAAGAAGTGACACAGCCGCAGGGTCATTCAACTTCGGGTAGCCATGAGCGTTATAAAACG
This sequence comes from Bacteroidota bacterium, assembly GCA_046345435.1. Lineage (GTDB taxonomy): Bacteria > Bacteroidota > Bacteroidia > Chitinophagales > Chitinophagaceae > Lacibacter. The sequence continues at coordinate 1,814 of JBKDJT010000149.1, read as the reverse complement.
CCTGAGCGCCTCCAATGGGAGCGTGAATGGGACTGCCTCCGTAAAATGAAAGAATGGATCATTGGAAATGACTTATCCAATGAAGATGAACTTTCAGGCATAGAATCTGCTGCTAAAGAAGAGGTCAGAAATGAAAAAAATCGTGCATGGGAAGAGTTTCAGGCACCAATTCGCGCACTAATCAGTGATGTGTTGGGTTATATTGAAAGACTTACTCCAATGGAAGGTCTGGAGAGTAATGTGCAGCAATTATTACAAGAGCTGCGTGGTAACAGGGAGCCAAGCAGGAGAGATGTGATGAAGGCGCTTTACCAGTCAATTTCTTATTCCCGTGCTGATCCAATGAAACAAGATGCTGAGGTGTTTTATCAAGAGTTGAGAAATATTTCAGCTAAAGATTTCAATTCAAACTTGCATATTGAATCCAATGACGGATCAGCATTAGCTGTACCTGAAGTGCAGGCAAATTATTCCTCACACCCGCAGGTGATGAACGGATATGAAATTCTTAACAGGTATTTTGATCACTTATTTGCGTCAAATCCAAAAGTTGTAGCATTCGGAGAAGATCTTGGTTATATCGGCGATGTCAATCAGGGATTTGCAGGTTTACAGGCTAAATACGGAGTCAACAGAATTTTTGACACCGGTATACGTGAACTGACTATCATGGGGCAGGGTATAGGATTGGCTATGCGCGGATTGCGTCCTATTGCTGAAATACAATATCTCGATTATTTACTTTATGGCTTACAACCTCTTTCGGATGATGTAGCAACACTTCATTACAGAAGTATGGGAAGACAGAGTGCGCCGTTGATTGTGCGAACAAGAGGTCACAGACTTGAAGGAATCTGGCATAGCGGCTCTCCGCTTGGAATGATTGTTAACAGCTTACGTGGATTGTATGTTTGTGTACCACGCAACATGGTTCAGGCTGTTGGCATGTACAACACGTTATTGCAGGCAAACGAGCCGGCGCTGGTGATTGAATGCCTAAACGGATATCGCTTAAAAGAGCAGTTGCCAGAAAATTTATCTGAGTTTACCGTAGCCCTGGGCCAGCCTGAAATTATCAGAGAAGGTAACGATATTACAATTGTATCATACGGTTCTATTCTTCGCATTATCGAAGAAGCGGCACAGCACCTTGAACGTCTTGGTATCAGTTGTGAGGTAGTAGATGTACAAACTCTTTTACCTTTCGACAGAGATCACCGTATTCTTGAGTCATTAAAGAAAACCAACCGCATTGTGTTTATTGATGAAGATGTGCCCGGCGGAGCAGCAGCTTATATGTTTAATGAAGTGATGGAAAAACAAGGCGGATACCGTTATCTTGACGTAGCTCCACGTACAGTTACGGGAAAGGCACATCGTCCTGCATATGGCAGTGACGGCGATTATTTCAGTAAACCAAACACGGAGGAAATTATTCAGCTGATCCGGGAAATGATGGCAGAGTAAATTGGCACTGCCTATTATATTCTGTAAAAATCGGCTCGCCAATTCTTGATTGATTTTTTTATTTCGGCAGGCTTCATCTTTTCATTTACAGCGCGTGCAGCCAGCGACGGAAATTCTTCGTCACTTGCAAATCTCAATGCAATGATCTGGCCCATTCGTAAATCGTGGCTAAGCGTTTTGCCTGTAAGGGTATAATGTCTGAAGTTTTCTTCTGTGCGAATTAAGCGGTTCTGAACTTTCAATGAATAGAGCCGAACAAGTGCACAAATTAAAAAAATCATGATAAATTCAACAAGTAGTAATGAAGCTCTATATATATTTTCTGATGATGCTTTTGTCAGATTGAT
>JBKDJT010000148.1:0-5422 GCA_046345435.1 Bacteroidota bacterium | reverse complement strand
TCTATAACGGACGCATTCATAAAGGAGAGAATGTTCGTGTATTCCCAATCAGCAACTGGACTGAATTAGATGTTTGGAATTATATCAAAACAGAAAATATCCCTTTGCCTTCCATTTATTTTTCTCACGAACGGGATGTACTGCTTTATGACGGTCAGCTAATTGCTGTTTCTGATTTTATTCAAATTGAAGAAGGCGATACAATCGTGCGCAAGAAAGTAAGATATCGTACAGTAGGAGATATGACCTGTACTGCCGCGGTAGAAAGTGAAGCTTCTACGCTTGACGAAGTGGTGAATGAAATTAAAGCAACACGTATCAGTGAAAGAGGAGAGACGAGGATAGATGATAAAGTAACTGAAGCGGCTATGGAAGACCGTAAGAAAGGAGGATACTTTTAAAACTAAAAAGTTTAAACTTAAAACCTTAAAGTTGATTTCTGTTTTTCTTTTAAGTTTTCACTTTTGACTTATTAAACATCAACTACATTTATTTTAACAAATATGGACTTACTTCGATTTATAACAGCAGGTAGTGTAGATGACGGAAAGAGTACGCTGATCGGAAGATTGTTGTACGACAGCAAGAGTATCCTTGCAGATCAGCTTGAAGCCATTGAGCGCAGCAGTAAGAACAAAGCAGATGGAGAAATTGATCTTGCATTGTTGACCGACGGATTACGTGCAGAGAGAGAACAGGGAATTACGATTGATGTTGCTTATCGTTATTTTTCAACACCCAAACGTAAGTTCATCATTGCGGATGCTCCGGGTCATGTGCAGTACACACGCAATATGATAACAGGAGCAAGCAATGCAAGTCTGATTATTGTTTTGATTGATGCCAGACAAGGGGTAGTAGAACAAACAAGGAGGCACTCGATTATTGCTTCTCTTTTAAGAATACCACACGTAGTTGTTGCAATTAATAAAATGGATCTGGTTGACTATTCAAAAGAAAGATTCGATCAGATTGCAGATGATTATTCAAAAGTAGCAGCACAACTCGGATTAAAAGATGTGACCTATATTCCGATGAGTGCGTTAAAAGGAGATAATATCGTTGACAAGTCGGAGCAAATGAGTTGGTACGATGGTAAACCTTTACTTGAATTTCTCGAAGAGATTGAATTGAATCAGGATATCAATTTAACTGAGCCGCGCTTCCAGGTTCAATATGTTATTCGTCCGCAAACTGAAGAGTTGCATGATTATCGCGGTTATGCCGGTAAAATTACAAGTGGTATATATCGCAAAGGAGATACAGTTGTAGTATTGCCTCAAAACATTGAAACAACTATTTCTAAAATTGAAGTAGCAGGGAAAGATGTTGAAGAAGCTTTCGCACCGCAAGGTGTTGTATTGCATCTTTCAGATGATATAGATGTTAGTCGTGGCGATTTTTTTGTAAAGAAAGGACAGGAACCACGAGTTGCATCTGAGCAGGAAGTATTGCTCTGTTGGCTGGATGAAAAACCTTTGCAGGCGGGTAATAAATATTTGCTTCAACATAATAGTCGTTTGATTCGCACGGTAGTTCGTTCAATAGAATACAAACTGGATGTAAATACACTGGAGCAGCAAAATGTAGAAGGTCAGGTTCGGTTGAATGAAGTGGTGAAAGCGAATTTAAAAACGGCTTCTCCACTGGTATTTGATTCTTATTTGGATCTGCCAACCAATGGTGCTGCAATACTGGTAGATGAAACAAGCAACTCAACAGTTGCAGCTGTTTTATTACGATAATTAAATATGAGTAATAAGGTTACTACATCAGGTTGGGTAGTATTGGCCGGTGCCGGACCGGGAGATCCTGAGTTGATTACACTCAAATTGCAGAAACGTCTGCGGGAAGCAGATGTGATAATTACGGACAGGCTTGTTCACCCTTCGATTATTGGTGAACATGCATCTGCAGGTGCAGAAGTGATACTTACAGGTAAACAAGGTTATAATGAGCTCTCTTATACACAGGAGCAGATAAGTGCATTGATTGTAGAGAAAGCAAAATCAGGCAAGAAAGTTTTACGACTGAAAGGAGGAGATATTGCTTTTTTTAGCAATGTGCTGGATGAGTTACAATTGTTGCGCGATAATCATCTTTCATATGAAATTATACCCGGTGTGACGGCAGCATCAGGAGCTTCTGCTTATGCGGGTATTCCCTTAACTGCTCGAGGCTATGCGCAGGGAGTTCATTTCATTACTTTCAATCCAAATTCGCAGATACCTGATGAAACCTGGAAATCGATTGCCTGTTCCGGAGATACACTTATTTGTTACATGGCATCCAAAAATCTGAATAAGTTGGTAGAGTTATTATTGCAACATGGTGCAGCTGATACACTGCCTCTCGCTGTGATTGAACAGGCAACAACACGTTTTCAGAAAGTATTTGTGACAACACTTGCTGATTGTGAGAAGGATTTTTCAGAAAAGTATTTTGTATCACCCTCGCTGGTGGTAATTGGTGAGGTAGTTAAATTACATTCTCTATTTAAATGGTTTTCAGGGGAAGAAAGTACAGGAAGTGATTTTCCGGAGTTGGAGGCATAATTAAATTCTCATTCTTTAAATTACAACTAAGCTCTTACCAGTATAATTGAATATACTGCATAAAGTAAAAATGAAAATCCAAATATTATCCAGGGAAAAATCACCTGTTTTAATATAAGTTCTTTAGTCCTCTTAGTTGAATTCATTAATCGGTTTATGCTGCTGAATGTATAGATGAGGGCAATTGCAATGGCCGGTATCCCAATGAAATCCAATAGCAGATCTTTTTTAGTTTGGGAAACGAAGATGTGTGACACTTTAAACATCATCCCTGTATAAACAATCAAAAGGCAGAGTAGATTCAGAATCAGATATGGCCTTAGCTTTGATTCAATCAGATCTCTGTAACGACTGGTTATAAATAATTGAAAAAATAGTACAATTAATATGCCACAGGTTGCAGCCCGAAACAAGTAATCTCCGCCGTAAACAAAGTAAAATTTTGCGATCCACGCAAAAATTAAAGCCATGAACGAGCTGCATAGAAGTTTAAATACGTATTTCATTACTAATCGATTATTGAAATATTTAAAAATGGGAATATTGTTCATATTATCCGAGTAGACAAATCTTCGTAATTCCTTTTTTTAGTCTCACTAATATGTGCGAGATGGTGATTGCCATGCCAGGCATAAAATCCGATGACTTCGTCTAGTTGAAACACTTTACCATGCTCAGGATGGTTAAATGTTTTAGTTTTTCCTTCTTCACTCATTGATCTGATTAATGCAGTCCATCTTTCATGTATGCCTTCGATTATTTTCAAAGAGGGTGCAATAGGTATTTTCTTTGAGTCTGTCAGTTCAGCCCAGCGTTCTTCAAAGTAGGGTTTGATTGTTGGATTTTCTTCTGTTAATGCCAGTTTGAATCGGATAAAACTATTCATATGGCTGTCCGCACAATGATGTACCACCTGTCTGATGGTCCACCCGCCGGGCCTGTAAAGAGTATCAAGTTGTTCATCCGTAAGTCCATCAACTTCTTTTTTTATTTTTTCGGGAAAAGTTGAAAGATCCTTTATCCATGATTCGTAAAGTTCATCAGTAACTTTTTTCGGAAGTTGAAATAATCCGATCGGGTATTTTAATTTTTCGATTTCCATTCGATTTAAATTATTCCGAACCAGCTGGTTTTATTAAAAATGTTGGGTTTCGCACTTATAATCATGCTTGTGATTTCTTGGAATCTTTTTTTGGATATTTATCTTTCTAAGATAAATTATTTTTCTTTCAGTGGGAAATTATTAACTTACTAATCCATCCTGTTTTTTTACACCTTCTAAATGGTATACCATGAATATTTCCTCCTTTTTTTCGAAAAGTTTAGTTGTTGTCTTCAGTACACTTATTCTTATCTCCTGTCGTCGTGATGACAATATTAATCCGAATCCACCTGTAGATGATTTGTCACAGGTGCAAGCAGGTGTTGCAGGAATTGTCATTGATGAAAAAGGATTAGCCGTAGAAGGAGCTACTATAAAATGCGGATCATCTTCTACAACCACAGATCGGTATGGCATATTTCGTTTTAACAATGTAAGTCTTTCAAAAAATAACGGATATGTAAAGGTTGAAAAATCAGGTTATTTCAATGCATACCGAAATTTTGTTACTTCTCCCGGAAAACCGAATCAGGTGCGTATTCGGCTATTGCCTCGAACTGTAAACGGAACAATCACTGCGTCTACGGGTGGATCTGTAACATTAACAGATGGTGCAAAATTGACTTTGCCCGCAAACGGAGTTACTGATTTATCGGGTAATGCCTATGCCGGACCTGTTAGTGTATCCATGACCTGGATCAATCCTTCTGACCCCAATCTTCCAGATATTGTAATGGGTGATTTGCGTGGCATTACAACCGGAGGAGAGGAAAGAGGACTGGAAACATTCGGTATGATCGGAGTAGAACTGAAAGGCAGCTCGGGGCAGGATCTCAAAGTGAAGTCGGGACAGAAAGCAGATTTATTATTTCCCATACCGGCATCTATTCAGGGCAATGCGCCTGCAACCATTGATCTCTGGCACTATGATGAAGCAAAGGCAAGATGGATGCAGGAAGGTAAAGCGACAAAATCGGGAAATAATTACCTGGCTCAGGTTTCTCATTTTTCATTCTGGAACTGCGATGCTCCTTTTCCATTGGTTGAATTCTGCGCCAAACTGGTAGATGATGCAACGGGAAAACCATTGAATAATGTGGGAGTGAAAATTGTTAGACCCAATGGATCCGCTGGTTATGGCCGTACAGATTCAAGCGGAAATATCTGCGGAAAAATTCCAAAAAACGAAGCATTGGTATTACAAGTATTAAGTCCTTGTAATGATGCGAGTGCTTCAGTCAATATCGGACCATTTACAGCGAATACAAGTTTGGGAATCATTAGGGCATCACTACCTGCTGTGAATAAAGTTGTTGTTACAGGAACGGTGACTGATTGTAGCAATGCGCCTTTGGCAAATGGTGTTGTCAGTGTTTATGCACCCGGAGGTCAAAGCTATTCTGCGACTGTAGTCAATGGCACTTATGAGCTTACCTTCATCAAGTGTAATAACCAGTCGGTGAATTATTCTGTCACAGCCGTTGATCTGAATGCCTTGCAACAAAATGTTCCTGTATCAATTACGATTACAAGTGGTTCTGTCACAGTGCCTCCTATACAATCATGCGGAACATCAAGCGTGCAGTTCATAGAAATTCTTATAGATGGGACTCCTTATAACATAGTTTCACCCCCTGACCGTATATCTATTCTAGATTCTGCAACTTTTTCAACCAATAATCGGTTCAATATCAGTGGAGGGAAAGATAACACCTCAGGGACTGTGAGTTCCGGAAGTATAAACTTTAATGTAAGTCATAACAGG
>JBKDJT010000147.1:0-3858 GCA_046345435.1 Bacteroidota bacterium | reverse complement strand
GTATTGCCATAGCTGCTGGGTGTATTCAACATTCAGATGCTGGTGTATTGCGTAGTCAAATTCTGTTGTGTCTGTTCGTGCTCCAAGATGAATCACATAACCAATGACCGGTTTCTCCTCATACAACCATGTAAACAAGTGCTCTCTCTCAACGCGCTTAAGAATGAATTTATCTTTTAGATTGGGAATCTTGTCGGCTCGCGAAAAATCGTCTACCGCAATAATCTGGTTATAGCCATGATCATTTAACCATCTGATCATGCAGCTTCCTATAAAACCTGCTGCACCGGTAACAAGTATAAGCGATTGTTTATTTATCATAAAACACTAAGTAAAAGAAGCTTAATACCATTTTGACTTAAGCGAACATAAAGATCTCCTGAATGGGATATTCTACTTATGATCAAAATCAGTTTAAGCAAAAAAGTCAGGTAGAAATTATACTTCAGCGGATTTCTGCATCACTGAACCGATTGCTTCATCGTAATTTTTTTTCCATTCCTCAACACTTCCCCAATTCTCTTTTTTAACCCAGATCGCACCGGTAGTCACTGCCCCTATTTGTTCAAAAGGAAAACCATTGATTATTTTTTTAAACAGTTCAGCTTTTTCAGGTTTAACCGAAACCAATACCCTGCTTTGCGACTCTCCAAACCAGTAAGCATCGCTGCGAATTGTATTCTTCTCTTGCGTTACATCAAAGCCCAGGTTTCGGTTGAATGAAGCTTCAAACAAGGCCGTGATCAAACCGCCCTCACTTAAATCGTGTACAGACTCAACCGATTTTTCACTGATCAACTTTGCAATTATTTCCTGCAGCTGAAATTCTTCATGGAGATCAAAATGTGGAGCCGGACTAAATTCAATTTCTTTTATTTTATGCACATACTCACTTGAACCGATATCATTTCTTGATTGTCCAATTAAGAAAATCAGGTCGCCCTCATTTTTAAAATCAAGCGTCATAATTGACTGGATATCTTCAAGCAAACCAACCATACCAATGGTGGGTGTTGGGTACACAGCTCCTTCCGGATGCTGGTTATAGAAGCTCACATTCCCTCCCGTAACAGGTGTGTCAAATTTGCGGCAAGCATCTCCCATTCCCTTAATTGCATGTACAAACTGGTAATATACTTGAGGGTCATACGGGTTACCAAAATTGAGGCAGTTAGTGACACCCAATGGTTTTCCCCCGCTGCAAAGAATATTACGTGCTGCTTCACTCACTGCAATTTGTGCTCCTTTGTAAGGATCGGCATACACATAACGGCTGTTGCAATCGACAGTTATTGCAAGCCCCTTGTTTGTTCCCTTGATATGAACTAATGATGCATCTGAAGGTGCATTGGTAGAAACATTGGCTGTTCCGACCATACTGTCGTATTGCTGAAATACATACTTTTTGGAGGCAATAGAGGGAAGTGATAACAGCGCTTTTGCAACGGTCTTAAGATCTTGAGGCTGTGGAACGGATTCGATAGAGAACTGATTTATTTTTTCAAAATATGCAGGCTCTTTGTAAGCACGTTCATATTGAGGGGCCCCGCCACCAAGCACCAATTCATATGCAGGTATCTCTGCCTCAAGTTCTCCATGCATATAAAATTTCAGCATCCCGTCTGCTGTCACATCTCCGATATGAGCGCAAGGAAGGTCCCATTTTTCAAATACAGCCTGTATGAGGGATTCTTTGCCTTTTTCTGCTACAAGCAACATTCTCTCCTGGCTTTCACTGAGCAAAAGCTCCCACGTCTTCATGTTTTTCTGGCGCGTAGGAACTTTATCAAGATCGATACGCATTCCTACTTCACCTTTTGCACTCATTTCTGCAGTTGAGCAAATAATACCTGCAGCACCCATATCCTGCATACCGACAACTGCACCTGTTTGAATTACTTCCAAACAAGCTTCAAGTAATTTTTTCTCCTGAAAAGGATCACCAACCTGTACTGCCGGCAGTTCTTCTACGCTATCAGCAGTAATATCTGCACTGGCAAAACTTGCACCACCGATACCGTCTTTTCCGGTTGCACTTCCTACAAAAAATACAGGATTGCCAATACCTGCAGCGGTAGCCGAAACAGTTTCGCCCGCTTTCACAATACCCACACTCATAGCATTTACAAGCGGATTAGTATGGTAGCATGATTCAAAATAGATTTCCCCGCCAACAGTAGGCACACCAAAACAGTTACCATAATGTCCGATGCCATGAACGACACCATTCAGAAGATGCTGGGTACGTGCATCTTTTAGTTGGCCAAAACGCAAGGAGTTTAATGCAGCGATGGGTCTAGCGCCCATTGTAAAAATATCACGGTGAATACCACCTACACCCGTAGCAGCCCCCTGGAATGGTTCAATCGCAGAAGGATGGTTGTGGCTTTCTATTTTGAATACCACTCCAAGTCCATCCCCGATATCCATTAAACCGGCATTTTCTTCACCCGCTTTCACCAGCATCCTGCCACCTTCACGAGGAAGTGTCTTAAGCCATTTTATGGAATTCTTGTAACTACAATGCTCACTCCACATACCGCTGAAGGCACATAGCTCATTGAAATTGGGTGTTCTTCCCAGTTTTTGCTTGATTAATTCAAATTCATCTTCGGTAAGACGTAGCTGCGCCGCAGTTTTTGCAGTAATTTCCATTGTAATAAAAACGCAAAAGTAATGGATCAGAAAACTGTGATCAAAGGATGGTGATAAATATTTTATTTTTGAGGCTCTAAGATGGAGATTATTTACTTTATACTGTACCTGATTCTGTTTGCATGGCTGCTAAGGAGAATAGCTTTTATCCGTAATAGCGGACTGAACAGCACCTGGATTACCGGACTCTTTTTACTTAAGGTAGCAGCCGGAATCGCGTATGGCTGGTATTATAGTGGCATCCCCGATTTTATGAATCGGGCAGATACCTGGAAATTCTTCTATGATAGTTTTCCACAAACAAAATTATTAAAGGAAAATCCTTTCTATTTTTTCATTGAGATCTTTAAGAATGCAGAAGGGAGTAGCTATCGGCGCTTTTTCTCAACAACACATTCATTCTGGGCAGATATCAGACATGTTTTAATGGTGAAACTGATGGCTTTATTTAACCTATTCAGTGGAAAAGTTTATTATACCAATGTTATTTTCTATTCTTTTATTACATTTTTCGGACCGGTGGCTTTATTGAGAATTATGGATGATTTATTCCCCGGCCGTCGTCATTTACTTACATGTACAATTTTTTTAATCCCCTCATTTTTGTTTTGGTGCTCCGGCATTCACAAAGAAGGATTAATTTTTTTATTGTTTGCTTTCTCCTGTTACAGCTTCTATTTTGGCATTAAAAATAACAGAAGAACGGTTTATTATCTCCTGATCGTATTCCTTTGCGTTAGCCTTATATTTCCTTTTAGAAACTACATAGCACTTGCCATCATACCGTTTTTCATTAGTTGGTGGATAGCTGAAAAATGGTTTTTCCGTAAATGGATTCCTTTTGTCGCAACCGGGCTATTAGGAACCATCTTATTTTTTGGTACCAGACATGTTGTTCCCGTTATCGATGCTCCCACAGCGGTGATTATGAGAAAACAAGAATTCACAAAACTGGGTGGTCAGTCTATACTTCCTCAAAGAAATCTTGAATCTTCGTTCATCAGCTTCCTTAAAAATGCACCTCAGGCATTAAATCACAGCCTTGTAAGGCCATATATCACAGAAATCTATTCTCCATTTTACTTCCTGTGTGCAATTGAAATTCTTTTCATCTGGATTTTGGTTTTTATCTGGTATTTCAGATATCGCGAAAATCTTTTTGATCATTCTGTAGTGCTTGCAGTATTCATGATATCTTTTGTT
>JBKDJT010000146.1:0-3222 GCA_046345435.1 Bacteroidota bacterium | reverse complement strand
GCGCTTGATGAGTTCAGAACTGAAATGCAATCCTGCAGTAGGCGCCGCTACAGCTCCTTCGTATTTGGCGAAGACGGTTTGGTAGCGCTCACGGTCTTCTTCATCAGGTTTGCGCTTGATGTATTTCGGCAGTGGTGTTTCGCCCATATTATATAAAACATTACGGAACTCCTCATCACTTCCTTCAAATAAGAAACGAATGGTCCTGCCACGTGATGTTGTATTATCTATCACTTCCGCTACCAGGTCTTCAGTATCGCCAAAATATAGTTTGTTGCCTACACGAATTTTTCTTGCGGGATCAACGATTACATCCCAGAGGCGGTTTTGCTTGTTTAATTCACGAAGGAGAAAGACTTCAATTTTTGCTCCGGTCTTTTCCTTGCGTCCGTACATACGTGCAGGGAATACTTTTGTGTTGTTGACAGCAAATACATCCTTGTCATCGAAGTATTCCATTACATCACGGAATACTCGGTTTTCAATTTGGCCTGTCTTACGATGGATCACCATCAGACGGCTGTCTTCTCTTTTTTTGGTCGGATGCTGCGCGATGAGATTGAGTGGCAGGTCGAACGTAAACTGTGAAAGCTTCATAATTTGTTTGTGAGTAAAACCATTAATTTGTTAAGAAGATATTGCACAGAAAAAACAAACGCGTGCCGGCAAGAGGGCGGGATAAGGTCAAACCTGGTCTTACGGCACCGGGCCTGTTCTTTTCTGCTTCAAAGTGCGCAAAGGTAAGGGAAAAGGGAAATTTTAGGCCAAAGTTATTCACCCGCTATTCACTTTTTATGGAACCCTCTGCCAGGAATGGCATCAAGCAGTTCGCGGGTATAGGAATGTTGAGGATTGCTCCAGATGGTTTTAGCATCTCCCTGCTCCACAATGCTTCCTTTTTTCATCACCAGTATGCGGTCGCATAGATACCTGATAACAGATAAATCATGAGATATGAATAAGGAAGTAAATCTAAGCTCAGCTTTCAGGTCATTGATTAAATTCAAAATCTGTGCCTGAATACTTACATCGAGTGCAGAAACCGATTCGTCCCATACAATAAATGACGGATTAACAGCAAGAGCCCGAGCTATACAAATACGTTGCCTTTGCCCACCACTAAAAGCATATGGGTAGCGGTTGACTGCATCTTTTGGAAGACCTACTTTATCGAGTAATTCGGTTACGGTTTCTTTTGCTTGTTTTTTGGATAATTCTTTTCTGTGAAGTTGTAATGGCTCAAGCAAAATTTCGCCAATACGCATTTTAGGGTTTAACGATGCATAGGGATCCTGAAAAACGATTTGTAACTCCTTTCGGTAATGGTTAAACTCGCTGCGCGATAGATTCAGGATGTCTTCATCATTAAAAAAAATACTACCGCTTTCTGCAGTTTGTAATTTAAGTAAGGTACGACCAAGAGTTGTTTTACCGCATCCGCTTTCTCCGACAAGTCCCAGTGTTTCTCCTTTAAAAATATCAAAGCTGATTTGTTTTATAACAGGAGTGTTCGTTGTTTTTTTGCGATTCCACCAGTATTTTTTCTCAAAATTAACCGTGAGGTTTTTTACACTGATCAGAGGTGAATTATCTGAGTTTTTAAAATTGAAAATAGTCGTATTTTGAGTAGAATGATGAACATTGCCGGTTTGATCTTGGTTCAAAAAATTTTCAATTGTTAGCAATCGTTCTCCTTTTTTAAAAGAGGAGGATCTACAAGCCAGTAATGCTTTGGTATATGGATGTTGCGGGTTCTTAAAAATTGATTTAGCAGAATTGAATTCTTTGATTTCTCCCTGTTGCATTACTGCTACTTTATCGGCAAGCTCTTCAACGATGCCGAGTTCGTGGGTGATAAACAGCAAGGCCATTCCGTTGTTTTTTCGAATCTTGTTCAGTAATTCGAGAATACTTTTCTGAACGGTCACATCCAGAGCCGTGGTTGGTTCATCTGCTATCAGCAATGCAGGCTCACAACTGATAGCCATAGCAATCATCACGCGTTGTTTTTGTCCGCCGCTCAGTTGATGGGGATACCGATCGATGATTTTTTCCGGGTCGGGGAGTTCGACCTGACTAAAAAGTTCGATGGTTTTTTCTTTTGCTTCTGTTTTACTGCATTTGCTGTGTTGGAGAATTTGTTCCATCACCTGCATGCCGCATGTCATAACGGGATTAAGAGAACTCATTGGTTCCTGAAAAACCAGGCCGATATCTTTACCTCTGTATTGATTCAGTTCCCGTTCTGTAAGTTGAAGCAGATTGATCTGTTTTCCATTGGTATTTCTGAAAAAAACAGAACCGGATGTGTAAGATATTTCTTTCGGAGAAAGCAATCTTGGAATGGATAAGGCAGTGACAGATTTCCCCGATCCCGATTCGCCAACTAGCGCAAGTATTTCTCCCTGATATAAATCAAAAGAGATATTTTTTAAAACAGGCAGTGCGTTTTCTGTGATGTCAGCATGTAGCTGCTGAACGGATAGCAGGGGGGTATCCATTATTAAAAATGCAGATGCTTAACGGTATGTCCGTTGTTAATGAGTTGTTTTAGAGAATCAATGCCAATTTGCAAATGCGTTTCAACAAAATTCTGTGTGACTTTCTTATCGCTTTCTTCTGTTTTAACACCTTCCGGTGTCATTGGCTGGTCACTTACAAGTAGCAAGGCACCTGTTGGTATTTCATTGTAGAAGCCAACAGTAAAGATGGTTGCAGTTTCCATGTCGATCGCCATTGCTCTGATTTTTTCCAGGTATTTTTTGAAATCTTCATCATGTTCCCACACTCTTCTGTTCGTTGTGTAAATGGTGCCGGTCCAGTAATCCATATCATGATCGCGGATGGTTGTGGACACAGCTTTTTGCAAAGCAAAGGCGGGGAGGGCAGGCACCTCGGAAGGAAAGTAGTCTTCAGAAGTTCCTTCTCCTCTGATAGCTGCAATGGGAAGAATCAGATCTCCGATTTTGTTTTTCTTTTTCAGTCCGCCACATTTGCCAAGAAACAAAGCTGCCTTGGGATGAATGGCTGTAATCAGATCCATGACCGTTGCAGCAGTTGCACTTCCCATGCCAAAATTTATAATTGTGATGCCATCTGCAGTGGCGCATTGCATGGGTTTGTCTTCTCCGATTATAGGTACTTTGTGCCATTCGGCGAATAGCTTCACATAATTGCTGAAATTAGTAAGGAGAATATATTTTCCGAAATCATTTAATGACT
>JBKDJT010000145.1:0-4742 GCA_046345435.1 Bacteroidota bacterium | reverse complement strand
CTCATGCACAGTCGTGAAACAGCAAACCTTTGCGCTATCATGGCCTCTGAACTGGGTTTGAATGCAAAGCTGGCGAAACGTGCGGGTCTGTTACATGATATTGGGAAAGTGCCTGATGAAGAAACTGAATTGAGCCACGCTTTACTTGGCGCCAAGCTTGCTGAGAAATACGGTGAGAATCCTGCTGTTGTGAATGCAATTGGTGCACACCTCGATGAAATGGAGATGCAGTATGTAATTTCTCCGATTATCCAGGCATGTGATGCCATCAGCGGAGCACGTCCGGGAGCAAGAAGAGAGATCATGCAGCAATACATACAGCGGATCAAAGACCTTGAAAATCTGGCTTTGGGTTACCCCGGCGTTGAAAAAGCCTATGCGATTCAGGCCGGCCGCGAACTCAGGGTAATTGTGGAAGCTGACAAGGTATCAGACAGCGAATCGGATCAGCTTAGCTTTGCCATGGCACAGAAAATTCAGACAGAAATGGTGTACCCCGGTCAGATCAAGGTTACAGTAATCAGAGAAAAAAGAGCTGTAAACGTAGCTAGATAAACACTTTTCACAGAAGAATTAATTATCAAAACAAGGCAGAAGATTTCTTTTTTAAGATGATTTCTCCTACCTTTGCCGTCCCAAAATATTTAGGTTATGAACTCAGCTGTTGCATATGTACATGCTCAATTGACTACGAAAAAAGAATACCCCTCCTTCAAAGCAGGTGACAATGTTACTGTAAACTATAAAATTGTAGAAGGCGGCAAAGAAAGGATTCAAAGCTTCCGCGGTGATGTGATAAAAAGACAAGGTCAGGGCGCTACAGCCAGCTTTACTGTCAGAAAGATTTCTGATGGCGTAGGTGTAGAGCGTTCTTTCCCTGTAAATTCTCCAAATATCGACTCTGTTACCTTAAACAAGGTTGGTAAAGTGAGAAGAGCCAAGCTTTTCTTCCTGAGAGAAAGAAGCGGAAAAAGTGCCCGTATCAAAGAAAAACGCGTTTAACTTAATTGTTAAAAAATCAGGGTTTTATCCTGATTTTTTTCGTATTATAATAAAATTCTTATATTTACATACTGTTTGGTTGAAATACCAGATCCGTCCAAATTCCTACGAAAGCGTAAATCCCGTCCTTGTAAATTTATTTTTTAACGCAAACCCTTTCGTAGATTATGAAAAAGATTTTAGTTGCATTCGTTCTTCTTGCTTTCATCTTCATGTCATGTGGTAGAGGCTTAACTCCTTATCAAGCTGCAAACATGAGAGGCAAATGCGGAAGCAAGAACTCTCTTCGTTAATTTCTTACCTCCTGAATTAAAAAATTTTAACCCTCTTCCTTGAGGGTTTTTTTATTGTCCCGAAATCATAAGGAAATCGTGTAACTTGCACAGTAATTATTTTAAAAATCAATACCATGTTTTTAATTCAATTTTTGATAGGCATGCCGGGTGGCTGGGAATGGATAATCATTGTACTCGCAGTTCTGGTACTTTTTGGAGGAAGAAAAATTCCGGAATTTATGCGTGGCATCGGTAAAGGAATCCGCGAATTCAATGATGCGAAAAGCAATGTTAAAAAAGAAATTGAAGAAGGAATTAATGAAAAGGATAAGTCAGCCTCCTGATTTTTTTAATTTTTTCTATTATTTGAATTGCTGAATTCTTCTGCATTGTTTGTTTTTACATCTATAGATGATTACCATCGAGCACTGGTGGATGGTTCAACTTCCTGCGAGGAAGCTGTGCAATATTATCTCCTTAAAATCAGCGAAGCTAAAAACTTAAATGCATTTGTTCAGGTATATGCTGAGCAAGCATTGCAACGCGCAAGAGAACTAGATAGGACTATCAAAGAAGGTCAGCCTTTAAGCCCGCTTCATGGTGTTGTAATCAGTATTAAAGATGTTATTTCATATAAACATTTCCCTTTAAAAGCCGCTTCAAAAATACTCTCGGGATATAAGTCCACTTTCAATGCAACAGCAGTTGACAGACTACTTACCGCCGGCGCTATCATTATTGGTAGTAATAACTGCGATGAATTTGCCATGGGTAGCAGCAATGAAAACTCAGCATACGGACCTGTTCTTAATGCAAGAGATGTTTCAAGAGTGCCGGGGGGCTCTTCAGGCGGATCAGCAGTCGCTGTTCAAGCTGGTCTTTGTATGGCAAGCTTGGGTAGTGATACCGGTGGCTCTGTTCGACAACCTGCAGACTTTTGCGGTATTGTTGGCCTGAAACCTACTTATGGTCGTGTGAGTCGTTACGGTCTCATCGCCTATGGATCCAGCTTTGATCAGATTGGTATCTTCTCAAAAAATACAGAGGACGCTGCACGCCTTTTATCAATAATTTCTGGTCCTGATGAATATGATGCCACGGCTTCATCAAGCAAACTTCCTTCTCCCCTCAATCTAAAACTTGAAGACGATAAAAAACCTGTTATCGGTTATTTTAAACAAATGCTGGATCATCCTTCTCTTGATGAGGAAATAAGGAATTCGATTTATACTCAAATAGAAAAATTAAAGGAAGATGGTTACATAATCAAAGAGCTTGAATTTGATTTGATTGATTACATCGTTCCTGCCTACTATGTTCTTACCACTGCCGAAGCAAGCAGTAACCTTTCACGATATGATGGTATTCGTTACGGACATCAAAATAAAAATGCCAAAGATCTTGATACTTTCTACGCACAAAACAGAACAGAAGGTTTTGGCAGAGAGGTGCAACGAAGAATATTGCTTGGCACATTCGTTCTTAGCACAGGTTATTATGACGCTTACTTTACCAAAGCGCAACAAGTAAGAAGGATCTTACTTGAACAAACAAATAAGCTGTTTGAAGAAGTTGATTTACTGATTTCTCCTGTATCACCTGAGACTGCTTTTAAAATTGGAGAAAAAACCAGCGACCCTCTACAAATGTATCTGGCTGATATCTATACGGTTTTCGCAAATCTAACAGGTATACCCGGCATCTCCATTCCTTTATTTGAGCACAGCAACGGACTACCCTTTTCTTTACAGATCATGACAAATCACTTCAATGAAGAGTTATTATTAGCTGTTTCTGCGGAGTGGATGAAAAAATACGGAGGAAGCTGATGATTATGGATAAATAAAAAACGGAAGACACAAATGTGCATCTTCCGTTTATAAATCATTTACTAAACTTTTAAAACAAAGCCAGTGCTAACCCAACCTGAAATCCGGTTGTTTTCCATGCTTCCTGATCCGGAATATCGCTGATATTTTCAAGTCCGATCATATATCTTCCGTAAATATCTACACTAAGAATATGAAGTTGTATTCCGGCCAGCAAAGAAAGATCTCCTTTCTTAAATGCATTTTGTCCGTTTTGTACAAACGTTCTACTATTATCCAACAGACTTCCAAATTGAGGTCCGGCCTGAAAAGAAATGATTTTGCCTGGTTTATAAGTTAAAAGTAACGGGATACTTAGGTAATTGAGACGCGGATTCTGTAAATCCTGATTGGAGAGATTCTGGTAAATAGAACTGAAATTCGAAGCAGTATCACCATTAATTTGGTTCCACAAAACTTCTCCCTGAATGGACCATTTTTTGTCTAACCTGATTCTCAAAAAACCTCCTGCATGATAACCAAGAGTATACTTATCACTGAAACCTGCTCCGTCAATTTTTCCAATATTGGCACCTAATTTAGGCCCAATGTTGATTTTTTGCGCGAATGCACTTCCTGTAAAGATTAGCACTATAATAATAAAAGAGAAAAAATACTTGCTCATAAAATTGGTTTTATATTGATAAAATTAATGATTTCTTACAAAATAATCTTTCTGTTAATAGGGTAAAATCAAATTCAGAAAACAATTCCTGCTTCCAGACTATAAAACGCATTTAACTGATTCCTATTGTCCACAATATAATAATCGAGATAAAGCTGAGGATTAACAAAGAATTTTTTGAAATAAACAACAGCATCGAGGTTTATACCGATTGACTGCAAAGTAAAACGTGATGTATTGAGGAAACTTCTTGTTTCATTCAGACCGGGAAACTGCTGACGCAATTGTCCGAGCAGCTGTTCTCGCTGCAAAGGCCGTTGTTGTAAAAAAAGTTGCAACCTGGGAGAGAATGCACTAACAGATGTATATTTTACATCATAATTATTTTGTGCAAAAAAGAAAAGAAGGGAAGGTGTAAACGTAATGAAATGTTTCGGATTACTTTCATTAAATAAAAAACGGCGTGTCAATCCTGTTGTTAACGAAAAATCTCTCAGGCCAACCCGAAGTGTGTCATAAATTTTAAAACTGATGGTCGTGTCCGGACGAGGAAATGGCCTATTAAATAAAAAACTGCTGTCTGTGATTTGTGTTTCAAAATAATTTCCCGTTGAATAGCCGATTGTCAGTAAAGGATTTATTTTCCACTTATCAGTTTGTGCAAACCCATACCATTCTCCTGAGTATGGAGTAGCATAGGAACTGAATCCCGGATTTTTCAGGTAGTGCGTGTAAGAAAAACCAGCCTGAATCACAGAATTTTTATTGTACCAGTAGCCCATGCTGAAAGCCGACTGTAAAAAACCGGTTTGTTTTCCCTGTATGATAAACCGAGGTTCAATACCAACCGTGATCCCGGTTTTATGTCTGTAATTTAACCCTGATGAAAAAACAAGTGGATTATTCGTCTGTTGCGCATTCAACGCCTTGTTATTAATACTTAGGGAAGAGTTGTGAAACCCCGCTGTAAAC
>JBKDJT010000144.1:0-4874 GCA_046345435.1 Bacteroidota bacterium | reverse complement strand
TTATCCGGCTTAAAATCAATAAATTTTTCAAGTTGCATTTTAATCCCTTCTACATTTTTTTGAAGGGTTGCCTCATCCAGAAGATTTCTTTCTTCACTTTTTCCGCTTGGGTCACCAATCATGCCTGTAGCTCCACCAATTAGTGCAATAGGTTTATGTCCGGCTTTCTGAAGGTGAACCAATAGCAAAATAGGAACCAGGCTTCCAATATGAAGACTGTCGGCCGTTGGATCAAAACCTATGTATCCGGTTACTCTTTCTTTTTCAAGCAGCTCTTCTGTTCCGGGTATGATATCCTGAACCATCCCTCTCCATTTCAATTCTTCGATAAGCGACATAAATTATGTTTAACTGTTCTATACGCAAAACTACTGAAGCGCTTCCAAGATTTAAAACAGTAATCTCCCGGGGTTATAACTACCTTCCAGATTTGATTCAACAATCTTTTTTCCTCATAATTAGAATGTTTATATTTGTAGTAATCAGATTTTACAGTCTGAAACCTTCAATATTTGAAAACCCATATAATGAAAAGCCGGATCTATTTATTTCTCACTACAATTTTAGTGTCATTTAGTGCATATTCGCAGATCCGTATTTATTCAAATGAATTCCTGAATATTGGTGCAGGAGCAAGAGGTCTTTCGATGGGAAATGCCCAGGTTGCTTCGGTTTCAGACGCAACAGCAGGATACTGGAATCCTGCCGGGCTTACTTCAGTAAAAAATAATCCCTCTTTATCTCTGATGCACGCTGAATATTTTGCGGGCATTGGGAAATATGATTTTGGCAGTATTGCCATCCCTGTGGCAAATAACAAAAGAACGATCGGCTTATCAGTGCTTCGCTTTGCAGTTGACGACATCCCCAATACCCTTTATCTAATAGAGCCCGATGGAAATATTAATTATGCAAATATTCGCTCATTCAGCAGTGCCGACTGGGCTTTTCTATTGTCAGTTGCTCAGACATTGAAAGAGGCAAATGGTAAATCATTAAGTCTGGGAGTCAATGCGAAGGTGATACACCGTAATGTCGGCACATTTGCAAGAGCATGGGGCTTTGGGGTAGATGCTGCACTTCAAATGAGAGGGAAAAACTGGTCGGCAGGTATAGTAGGGAAAGACATTACAACAACATTCAATTCCTGGAATTTTACGTTCACGGAGCGTGAAAAAGAAGTGTTGTTTTTAACGAACAATGAGATACCTGTCAGGTCAACGGAGTTAACGGCCCCACGCATAGTGCTTGGAGGAGCTTATAATTTCAGGATCAGCGGAGATATACACTTAAAAGCGGAGGCAAATTTTGACTTTACATTTGATGGACGCCGCAATACCTTGTTAAGCTCGGAAGCGCTAAACGCAGATCCCAGAATCGGAGCTGAACTTAATTTAAAGGATCAGTTTTTTATCAGAACCGGTATTTATAATTTTCAGCGAACATTTGCAGATGGTGATACTTTAAACAGAAAAAAAGTATGGATTTATCAGCCGGCTGCAGGAGCAGGGTTTGTATTGGGTAAATCTTTTCATGTTGACTACGCATTTACAAATCTTGCAAATCAATCTAATCCATTGTTTACGCATATTATTTCCCTCAGACTTGATCTGAAAAATACAGCAAGAAAAACCGAAGAATGATGAGGAATTCTAAACTGATTTTGTTTTTTAGTTTACTCATGTTGTCTTTCACAACAACAGTAACTGCACAATCTTTCATGAATGAGTGGATTGACTATGATAAAACATATTACAGATTCAGGGTTGCTTCAAATGGTATTTATCGAATCACCCAAAGTCAACTAGATTCTATTGGTATTGCAAATACAGATGCTTCTCATTTTCAGTTGTGGAAAAATGGAGAGGAGATAGCGCTTTACACATCTTCACCATCCGGTGCTTTACCAACCGGAGGGTTTATTGAGTTTTACGGTGAAATTAACAATGGCATATGGGAAAATCGCCTGTATCTTAAGCCGGAATATCAAATCAATAAGGATGTCAGCGTACTTTCAGATTCGTCAACCTATTTTTTGACAATCAATACAGCATCTGCAAATAAAAGGTACTCGCTGCTAGACAATAATCTGACATCCTCTTTGCCTGTGGATTCTTTTTTTATGCACAAATTGAAAAGCAGATATGCCGGTACATATAGCCAGGGATTTGGAGCTGTAGTTGGCAGTACTGTATATTCTGCTTCTTACGATGAAGGAGAAGGTTATACAAGTGCTGCTTTTGGGCCTGCATCAGCACTGACATCAAATAATCCAAATTTATTTGTTTACCCTTCAGGACCTAATGCGAAATTGGTATACTCTGCTGCGGGCACATCTTTAAACATCAGAAATGTGAGAGTTGTTTTAAATGGCAATGTGCTTGGGGAAAAGGATGTAAATTACCTGAGTTCCGTTATTGATTCTTCTTACGACAACATACCCTTAAGCATGTTAAGTAGCGGTGCTGCAAATTTCCAATTTGTAAATACTGCTACTGTGTCATCAGACAGAATGGTTATTGGGTTTTTAGAGCTGACTTATCCGCGGCAATTTAATTTCGGAGGACAAAGTCTATTTCAGTTTCAGCTTCCGGCCAATGAAAACGGGAACAGATTAGTAATTACCAATTTCAATCACGGAGGCATTGCACCGGTTATTTATGACATCACAAACGGTTACAGGCTTCTTGCAGATGTAACAGTACCGGGGCAGGTACGAATTGTTTTGCCACCTTCATCCCAAGACAGAAGGCTTTTAATCTCTGGTCAGCAGGCAACGGTATTAAGATCTGTTTCTACATTCAGAAAAAGAAACTTCATCAAGTATAGCGAACCATCTTCGCAAGGTGACTATCTTATTGTTTCAAATGAACGGGTTTATAAAGACGACGGAGGAACTGATCAGGTTGAAAGATACCGTCAGTACCGTTCAAGTGCAGCAGGAGGTGGGTATAAAGCAAAAGTGTATGATATTGAACAGCTAATTGATCAGTTTGGTTATGGAATCAAAAACAATCCTTTTTCGGTAAAGAATTTCCTTCGTTATGCAAGGGCTAATTTTACCCAAACTCCCAAGTTCTGTCTGATAATTGGTAAGGGCGTGAATGCAAGGGATTACAAGGCCAATGAAACTCGACCTATTACGGAAAGAATCAATTTGGTTCCAACATTTGGACTTCCTTCTTCAGATTTAATGCTGGCCAGTGATGAAGGAGAGTATATCATAAAAACACCCATCGGCAGGATTAATGTTGTTTCCGGAAAAGAAGTTGGTGATTATCTGGATAAAATAATAGAATACGAGAAAGCGCAGACGAATTTATCCTGTAAAATTGAAGATGAATCATGGAAGAAAGATGTATTACATATAGGAGGCGCTAATGATTTTCTGGGAGAGCAGATTATGTACTATCTGAATGAGTACAGGGTGGTTGCTGAGGATACATTATATGGAGCCAATGTGCAAACCCTCCAAAAAACATCATTAACAAATGTGCAGATAGTCTCCGGCGAAATCGTGTCTAATCTTTTTAGAGATGGTTTTTCGCTTCTCACTTATTTTGGTCATTCATCTGCAAATACGCTGGAGTTTAATTTAGATAATCCTGAAAACTACCCCTATTCCGGGAAGTATCCGATATTTATTGTGAACGGATGTAATGCAGGTAATTTGTTTTTATATGACACTCTAAGGTTAAAAGGGAAACTAACATTATCTGAGAAATATGTAGTCGGATTCCCGCTCAGGGGTTCATCTGCCTTTATTGCAAGTACACATCTTGGAATTGTTAATTATCTCAATTTATATACACAGGAATACTATAATCAGTTATCAAAAGCGTCTTATGGTCAACCGCTTGGGAAAGTATTGGCTAATATATCAGATACATTGATTTCAAGATATACCGCAAATGATTATTTCGTTCGAATTCACCTGGAAGAAATTGTTTTACATGGCGATCCGGCTTTGCCCTTTTACAGCAGAGAGAAGCCTGATTATGCCATTGAACCACAATACGTAAAAGCGTCGCCCGAGTTTATTTCTATCGCGGAAAGAAATTTCAAGCTTGATTTGAAGTTTTTTAATATTGGCAGATTTTCGCCCGACTCTGTTAGAATTAATATTAAACGCCAGTTTCCCGATGGCAGTCAGCAGGTAGTTTACGACGCCAAGAGGTCTGGTTTTGCCAAAATTGATTCTCTTGAGCTTCTTCTTCCAATAAATCCTCTTACAGATAAAGGACAAAATAAATTTATCATTACCATTGATCCGGATAATTCCATTGATGAACTATGCGAAAACAATAATATAGTTACAAAGGAAGTGTTCATTTTTGAAGATGAAGTCAGGCCTGTTTATCCTTACAATTACGGCATCATCAGAACATCCAAACCTGTTTTTTATGCGTCTACTGCTAATCCTTTCAGTTCTTCGAGAAAATATTATTTTGAATTAGATACAACAGCATTCTTCAATTCTTCTTTGATTATTAAAGATTCGTTGGTGTCTCCGGGAGGCTCGCTTTCGTTTAATCCGACTCTATTGTCTTTAAAGGACAGCACTGTATATTACTGGAGAGTTGGTAGCAGGGTTGACAATACAAGTTTTATCAATTGGAATAACAGCTCATTTGTTTATCGTTCTAATTTTAATCCCGGATTCAATCAATCTCATTTTTATCAGTTTACTGAGAATAACTTCGAAAAAATGTCGTTAGACTCTTCAAGTAGAGAGTTTAAATTTCAGGATATTTCCAGAAAACTCAAGATTAAAACAGGTCTCTTCCCGTTTTATGGCGCTGACTTAAATGAGGTGTACATAGATCTGGAATATGTTGATGCCTGGAGGTGTAGTTTTAATGTGTTTTCTGTTT
>JBKDJT010000143.1:0-4380 GCA_046345435.1 Bacteroidota bacterium | reverse complement strand
AAGCAGGATACAAAACTAAAAAGGGGGAATTCAAGTTATTTAAGTAATTTAAGAAATTAATTAAAAAAAGAATTTAGAGATTTTTTTTCTTTAGTAAATATATAATGGAAACTCAAAAACAGTTGGCGACATGCGAAGGCGAATGTGAGGAGAAATTTATTAAATCTGAATTAAAAGAAATTGCTGATGAAGGAAAAATAAAATTAGTTTGCAAATTTTGTTATCAATTCATCAAAGCAGAACAAGAATCAGAAGACGAATATAATTACGTCATGTCTGGAAATGTTTATCATAAAAGAACTTAAAGATATTTTCTTAGTATATATTAAGGAATGTCAATAGCACAAAAAAAAGCACAACAAAAATGGCGAGAAACCCACAGGGAAGAATACAACAAATATCAACTTGAATTATCAAATAAATACTATCAAAAAAATAAAGAAAAGGTTTTAGAATATAAAAAGAAAAAATACATTTATGAGAAACAGTGTGAAATATTTAGAGGAATTTTGATGTAGGGAGCTGTGCTCCCCTACGACCCCACCGACCGCAAGCGTAATTGCATTAATTTGATTTTTTCCGATACTTCAGGAAAATTTCAAAAACTTTAGGAAAAAAATTGAAATATATATTTTAAAAAAGAACTTAAAAATATTTTCTTTAGTATATATATAAAATGCCAACTATCCAAAACATCCAAAACGATTTAGACAACGTCCTTCAATCCAAACAATCTTTGATGACAGTTAATCAGTATAACAAATACTGGAGAATGATTGCTGAAAACTGGGATGATAAAGAAGAATTAAGAAAACTCTACACCAAAATTAACAAAATAAAGCAATCAAAGATTGCGAAATTGAAACAAGAACTTAAAGCATTAAGAGATGCAGGTGAGATCAATTCAAATATCAAACTTAATCAAAGCGAAGAAAAATTGAAAGATATTTACAATAACCATTACTTAAGCAAATTTGATAATGATGAAATCATCGTCAGACCAACAAAAAAAGTAAAACCAGTGATTACTGAAATGAAAAAATTCAAAAACACTATTAGTGAATGGAGATTTGACAATGTCGTTGATAACGATGTTGGAGGAAATATAACCAATTATGCTCAACCTGTAATTCGCAAAGAATTAAAACAATATAAAAACATTAGTGTTGTTTTTAGTTTTGTTTTCACAACAAAACTTCCAAAAAATGATGCAGAAGATAAAGAACAATTTGTCGAAATACCACATACAGTTAATCGTTTCATCATTTTGAATGAGTATCAGATAAAAGAAACGATTGAAGAATTAAAAACCATCATTGCTAATCTTGTAGAAAAATTGGCTTTAGAACAATCAAGAGGAAGCTTCACAACAGGACTATATATAAAAACTATGGATGTCAAAATTAGTCCATACAAACCCTTGAGAGCAGGTTCATATATCCCACTTGATGAATTTTTAACTAATAAAAAATGCTGTATCAATATTCAAAATGAGGATGAGAAATGCCTTATGTATTGTGTGTTGTATCATATTAATCAACAATCAATCAAAAAAGACCCACAAAGAGTTTCAAAGTACAAACCATATCTCAATCAATTTGACTTCTCATCAATCAAATTTCCTGCCTCATTACACGAAGTCAATAAAATGGAAAAACTAATTGATTATGGTATTAATGTGTTTTATTATGATAATAAGACAGTTTATCCTGTTCTCAATACGAATAGAAGGGATGATAAGATAATGAATTTATTGATGATTAAAGATGGATTGAAAGAACATTATGTCTATGTCAAAAAATTAGACGTATTGGTATCAAAAAATAGATTTGATGAAGAAGGAAAACACGTATCAAAAGTTGCTTACCCTTGCCCCAATTGTCTTCATAGTTTTTCAAGTCAGTTTCTATTGACAAAGCATCGTGAAGGAGGATGTGATTTATTTGAACCAACTAAAACAATACTTCCACTTCCAGAAAAATATATGACAAGAAATAAAGAGGGAGAAGATGTTTTATTATACAAATCACCAGTCATCAGTTTCAAACATCATACAAGAAAATTCAAAGCACCTGTTGTAATATATGCTGATTTTGAAACACTTTGTCAAAAAATAGAACACCAACACGACAGCACAAAGAGTAGCACAACAAAATATATGAAACAAGAACCTTGTGGATATGCTTTCAATGTTGTCAGTGATTATCTTGAGTTAAATCTTGGATTACAATTATATCGTGGTGAAAATGCAGTGAGACACTTTTTGAGAACTCTTGTTGATTTTGGAGATAGAATACGTGATGTATTAGATATCAATTGTCCTATGATTATCACACCAAAGCAAGAGAAAGAATTTCAAAATGCTACTCAATGTCATATTTGTGGAGGAAAAATCAGAAATGATGATAAAGTTAGAGACCACGACCATTTGACTGGATTATATCGAGGATGTGCTCATCAAAATTGTAATGTGAATTTCAATTATAAAAACTACAAAATCCCTGTATATTTTCATAATCTCAAAGGATTTGATGGGCATTTAATTATCAAAGGATTAAATGAAATGAACTTTTCAAATATTAGAATTATTGCTCAAAATTTTGAAAAATATATGTCTTTCACTTGTGGCAATTTTATGTTTCTTGATAGTTTTGCGTTCCTCAGTTCTTCTTTGGATACATTGGCAAAGAACTTGACAAGAGAACAATTCATTCACACACTTGGAGACATTACACTCACAGAAAAACAACAAAATTTAATATTGAAGAAAGGAGTTTATCCGTATGAATATATGGATGACGCAAAAAAATTTGAAGAAACACAATTACCACCAATCAATATGTTTTATAGTTCTCTTTGTGAAGAAGATATTACAGAAAATGACTACTCGCATGCGATCAGTGTTTGGAATGAATTTAATATAAATAATCTTGGTGAATATCACGATGTATACCTCAAAACTGATGTTTTACTTTTGACTGATATTTTTGAAAATTTTAGAAAAGTTGCGATGAAGTTCTATGATATTGACCCTGCGAATGGATACTTCACATTACCGAACTTTGCTTGGCACGCTATGTTGAAAATGACTGAAATTGAGTTAGAACAATTAACTGATGTTAATATGTATAATTTTTGTGAAAAAGGATTAAGAGGTGGAACATCTATGATTAGTCATCGCTACGCCAAAGCAAACAATAAATATATGGAAGAATACAATCCTGAAGATATTTCATCATATATTATGTATCTTGATGCTAATAATCTTTATGGACACGCAATGAGTAGAAAACTTCCATATGGAAAATTTGAGTGGTTTGATTATGAAAGAATTAATACTGTAAATAATAATTATGAAAGTTTCAAAATGTATACTTTCAACAAAATAAATGGAAAAAGTAGAAAACAAAATCCATTGCACAAATTTATTTTAACGAGATTGAATGACGATGGAGACATTGGATATTTTGTTGAGTGTGATTTACATTATCCAAAAGAACTTCACGACACACACAACAATTATCCATTAGCAGTAGAACAAAAGACTATTATGAAATCTGAATTATCACCCTATCAACTAAATCAAATAGCGGTTCATAATGAGAGACACAGTGAGAAAATATCAAAACTCGTCCCAAATTTTTACGATAAAGAAAAATACGTATGCCACATCAAAAATCTAAAATACTACATTGAGAAAGGTCTAATAGTCAAAAAAATTCATCGTGTTCTCCAATTCAAACAAAGTGATTGGTTGAAGAAATACATTGATTTCAATACAACAGAACGCGCAAAATCTAAGAGTGATTTTGAAAAAGATTTCTTCAAACTGATGAACAATGCTGTTTTCGGTAAAACAATGGAAAATATGAGAAATCGGGTAGATATTAGACTTTTCACTGATGAACAAAAAGCACTCAAACAGATTGCTAAACCTCAATATGAAGACCACAAAATTTATGGTGAAAATTTATTAGCAATCAAACAATTACAAAAATGTGTGAAATTAGATAAACCAATATACGTTGGATTATCTGTCTTGGACTTATCTAAACTTCATATGTATGAATTCCACTACGATTACATACTTCCCAAATACCAAGAGAATGCAACACTACTCTTCACAGACACCGATAGTTTATGTTATCACATCAAAACTGAGGATATGTATAAAGATATGAAGGAAGATAAGCATTTGTTTGATATGTCAGGGTACGAGATGGATGGATATCGCAGTTGTGATAATACAAATAAGAAAGTTATTGGTAAATTCAAAGATGAAACAGATGGAGTTCCCATCGTTGAATTTTGTGGATTGAGAAGTAAGATGTATTCAATCAAGTTAGAAAATGACAAAGAGAAAAAGACAGGAAAAGGGAT
>JBKDJT010000142.1:0-3749 GCA_046345435.1 Bacteroidota bacterium | reverse complement strand
ATCATCTAGATCAACCATCTCCGGATTACACTGCTCACGAAATACGCCTTTCACGTCATACACATAAGCAATACCACCACTCATACCTGCTGCAAAATTTCTTCCGGTATCTCCCAATACCACCACTCTTCCACCCGTCATATACTCACATCCATGATCTCCGACACCTTCAACAACAACGGTCGCTCCTGAATTACGCACCGCAAAACGCTCACCTGCTTTTCCTCGAATAAACCCTTTACCCGCTGTAGCGCCATAGAATGCCACATTGCCAATGATGATATTTTCTTCGGGCACATAACTTGCAGATGCAGGTGGATAAACAATCAACTTCGCACCACTCAATCCTTTTCCGAAATAATCATTGGCATCGCCCGATAATTCCAATGTAATCCCGCTTGTATTAAAAGCCCCGAAACTTTGTCCGGCTGTTCCTTCAAATTGAAAATGAATCGTGTCCTCCGGCAAACCTGCTGCTCTGTATTTTTTCGTCACTTCATTTGACAAAATTGTTCCAACAGTTCGATCGGTATTCACAATAGGAAATAAGGCATTCACTTTTTTCCCTTGCTCCAATGCAGGCGCTGCCTTTTCCAGCAATTTCCAGTCAAGTACATCCGACAAACCATGATCCTGCTCTTCCATCTGGTATAAACCTGTAAAAGTTGATGCAGGTTCTTTATAAAGCACAGGCGACAGATCAATCTTTTTCCATTTCCAGTGATCAATACCCTCACGCACTTGCAAACAATCAACTTGTCCTACCATTTCATTGATTGTTTTGAAACCAAGTTCTGCCATGATCTCTCTTAA
This sequence comes from Bacteroidota bacterium, assembly GCA_046345435.1. Taxonomy (GTDB): domain Bacteria; phylum Bacteroidota; class Bacteroidia; order Chitinophagales; family Chitinophagaceae; genus Lacibacter. The sequence goes on along the minus strand of JBKDJT010000142.1, from coordinate 2,936 downwards.
CTCCTGCACGAGGAAGCGGAAGAAATTAACTACATGATCAGGATCTCCGGTGAAACGTTTTCTCAATTCCGGATCCTGTGTGGCCACACCAACCGGACAAGTATTAAGATGACACTTACGCATCATGATACACCCTTCTACAACTAGCGCAGCTGTAGCTACTCCCCATTCTTCTGCTCCGAGTAATGTTGCAACAACGATATCCCTCGCAGTCTTCATTTGTCCATCTGCTTGTACCACAACGCGACTCCGCAATTTATTTTTCACTAATGTCTGATGTGTTTCTGCCAAACCGAGTTCCCAGGGAAGTCCGGCATGCTTGATAGATGAAATAGGAGATGCTCCCGTGCCTCCATCATGACCACTGATTAATACCACATCTGCTTTCGCTTTTGTTACACCCGCAGCAATTGTACCTACACCTGCCTTACTCACCAACTTAACGTTGATGCGTGCTGCACGGTTTGCGTTTTTCAAATCATAAATCAACTGTGCCAGATCTTCAATTGAGTAAATATCGTGATGTGGTGGTGGTGAAATCAATCCTACACCCGGCGTAGAATGCCTTGTCTTTCCAATCCAGTCATCTACTTTATGTCCCGGCAACTGCCCACCTTCTCCGGGCTTTGCACCTTGTGCCATTTTTATTTGTAATTCATCAGCTTCCGTGAGATACAAACTGGTAACACCGAAACGCGCAGAGGCAACTTGTTTAATTGCTGAACGCATTGAATCTCCATTGGCAAGAGGTGTATAACGTTGTTCGTCTTCTCCGCCTTCTCCTGTATTGCTCTTACCTCCTAAGCGATTCATCGCAATGGCAAGTGTTGTATGCGCCTCCCAGGAAATAGATCCAAAACTCATTGCACCCGTTGCAAAACGTTTATAGATAGATTCTGCAGGCTCTACTTCATCAATAGAAATTGCAGGGCGATTCGGTTTGAAATCAAACATACTTCGCAACGTAGCAGCCTTTACGCTCTGCTCATTAACGTATTTTGAATACTTTTTGAAGGTGGCATAATCATTCATCTTTGTCGAATACTGAAGAAGATGAATAGAGGTTGGATTAAAGAGATGAAATTCTCCTTTTCGTTTCCACTGATAAACACCTCCTACCGGCAAACGATCTACAGGAATTTCTTTTCTGCTGAATGCAAAATAATGTTTCACCAATGCTTCTTTTGCAATTTCTTCAAGACCGATTCCCTGTATGCGACTGGTAGCTCCGGTAAAATAATGATCAACGACATCCTGATTGATACCCAGTATCTCAAATATCTGCGCTCCCTGATATGACTGTAAAGTAGAGATACCCATTTTCGAAAAGACTTTCAGCAATCCGTCACATACAGCTTTCACATAGTTGTATCTTAACTCTTCCCAGCTTAAATCTGTTTGAATTGCACCATTGGCTTTCATATTACGGATCGATGCCATTGCCAGGTATGGATTGATCGCCGTTGCTCCGAAAGCAAGTAAACATGCAAAATGATGTACTTCCCATACATCGCCTGCTTCTACTACGATTCCAACTTGTCCACGGAGACCTTTTCTGATCAGATGATGATGTACTGCAGCTGTTGCAAGCAAAGACGGAATCGCAGCATGGTCGCTGTCAACTGCACGATCGCAGAGTATCAACACTTCAAATCCATCATGCACTGCATCCTCTGCATAACGACAGAGACGTTCTAAACCTCTCTTTAATGAATCGGGCTTGCCATCTGCACGGAAATAAGTCTGCAGTGTTTTTGCCTGAAATATTCCCGTATCAATACTTCTGATCTTCTCAAGTTCTTTACTGGTTAAAACAGGATGTTTCAATGCAACGGTGTGACAATGCTCCGGTTTTTCTTCAAGTAAGTTTCCATTATTACCAACGAAAGTTGCCAGACTCATGACCATTCTTTCACGTATCGGATCAATCGGAGGTTTGGTTACTTGTGCAAATAATTGTTTAAAGTAAGATGATAAATGTTGCGGCTGATCACTGAGAATGGCAAGGGGTGTATCTGTCCCCATCGAACCAATTGGCTCTTTGCCATCCAATGCCATTGGCTTGACGATGGTATCGATATCTTCAGTGGTATAACCAAATGCTTTCTGATATTTGAGTACAGATGCATCAGATAGATGAGAGAAAGTAACACGAGGATCTTCCAGGTCTTCCAGTCTGATTTTATATTGATTCAGCCAGTCGCCATAAGGCTTTGCCGAACAAATACTTTGCTTCACTTCTTCATCGCTGATGATACGGCCTTGTTCCATATCCACTACAAACATCTTACCCGGCTGCAGTCTTCCTTTCTCACGAACAGTTGCAGGGTCTACCGGCAAAGCTCCTGTTTCGGAAGCCATAATCACGCGATCATCTTTTGTAACACAGTAACGCGAAGGACGTAACCCGTTTCTGTCGAGTGTAGCACCAATGATTTTACCGTCTGTAAAACTGATAGATGCAGGTCCATCCCAGGGTTCCATCATCGAGGCATGGTATTCATAGAATGCTTTTTTTACAGGATCCATCTGATCATTTCCATCCCATGCTTCCGGTATCAGCATCATCATCACATGCGGCAAACTTCTACCCGTCATTGCCAAAAGCTCAATCATATTATCCAGGCAAGCTGAATCAGATTGTGCTCCCGGAACAATGGGAAGCAACATCTCCATTTCTTCCTTTGTAAAATAAGGAGAAGTGAAGCCGTGCTCACCGGTTCTTAACCAGTTGAGATTACCCTGCAGTGTATTAATTTCTCCGTTATGTGCAATGAAACGAAAAGGTTGAGCCAGTTTCCAGGAAGGAAAAGTATTTGTCGCAAAACGGCTGTGCACCAAACCAAAGGCACTTACGAGTCTTTTATTCTGCAGATCGGGAAAATATCGACGCACCTGATTGCTTGTAAGTTGCCCTTTATAAACCAGTGTTTTGT
>JBKDJT010000141.1:0-3729 GCA_046345435.1 Bacteroidota bacterium | reverse complement strand
TCGGAGATGAGATTGAAGAAATCGAAACACTTGAAATAAAAACAGGCAAACGCATTGCGAAAGTTGATCATGCGGCCATCTTTCCTGCAAATCTTTATCTCGCACCGAAAGATATGATGCAGCAAATCATTTATGAAATTCAGGATGAATGTGCAGCACAGGCGGAATATTTCAAGCGTGAGAAAAAATATATTGAAGCGCAACGCATCACCGAGCGTGTGAATTACGACCTTGAAATGATACGCGAGCTTGGATACTGTAACGGCATCGAAAACTATTCACGTTTTTTTGATCGAAGAAATCCCGGCACCAGACCTTTCTGCCTGCTTGATTATTTTCCAAAAGATTATTTGATGATCATTGATGAAAGTCATCAGACCATACCACAAGTGAGCGGTATGTATGGCGGTGACCGCAGCAGAAAAATGGTGTTGGTTGATTTTGGATTTCGTTTACCCAGTGCACTTGACAACAGACCGCTAAACTTTCATGAGTTTGAACAGATGATGAACCAGGTTGTTTTTGTAAGTGCTACACCTGATGATTATGAACTTGAAAAAACAGGCGGCGTGGTAGTGGAACAGGTCGTACGTCCTACAGGATTACTTGATCCCCCAATAGAAGTGCGTCCAAGTGTGAATCAGATCAATGATCTCTTACATGAGATAGATCTTCGTGCTAAAAAGAAAGAACGTGTACTGGTAACCACACTTACCAAACGAATGGCGGAAGAGATGGATAAATATTTACAACAGATAGATATCAAATCTAAATATATCCACAGCGATATTGATACATTGGAACGCGTGGAAATTCTGCGCCAGTTAAGACTAGGAGTAATTGATGTACTTGTAGGTGTGAATTTATTAAGAGAAGGGCTGGACCTTCCCGAAGTTTCACTGGTTGCCATACTGGATGCTGACAAGGAAGGATTTTTAAGAAATGAGAAAAGCCTGACGCAGACTGCTGGACGCGCAGCGAGAAATGTGGAAGGACTTGTTATTTTTTATGCGGATAAAATGACCGAGAGCATGCGGAGAACGATTGAAGAAACAAGCAGAAGAAGAGAAAAACAAGTTGCTTACAATACAGAACACAATATTGTACCAACAACTGTTAAGAAAAGTATTGAACAGGTGATGAAACAAACAGCGGTACTTGATATCAAAGGGTACGATCCTACTCGACCGAATGCGGTTGCTCCCGACGGCGAGCTGATTCACCTTGCTGCAGAAGAACAGGAAAGCTACCAGACGATTCCGCAAATGGAAAAAGCAATTGCACAAATAAAAAAGAAAATGGAAAAAGCTGCGCGCGATCTTGATTTTATGGAAGCAGCACGCTTACGCGACAGAATGTTTGAATTGCAAAAGGAGTTGGAGGGGAAGAGATGAGAAGAAGGTTGTTAGTTGTTGGTTATTGGTTATATGACGTACAAAAAGATAGCAGACCCGCACAAAGCCATGGGTTTAAACCTATGGCTTTGTGATGTATGTATTATCAATCTTCTTGCTGTTAATTAAAAAACACTTTCAACATTTCACAAGTCATGTATTCTTCATCAACCTGCAGATAGAAATCTTTTACATGTTTGCGAAACCACTGCTCTAGATGTTTTTCCTTTTTTTCTTCCAGTGCTCTTCCTGCTAATTTACTGTAATCATCTTTCAGATTTTCTCTGTGCGGCTCTGTACGGCTAATCAAATACAGTAATCGAACACCTTTTTTCCCGCGTTCGTCAGTAAACGCAAAAGGAGTTGAATATTCACCCGGCTTCATCTTGTCAATGACTAACACTTCTTCTTTGCCCATCTGATCGATGGAGATTATAGGAGAACCATCAGCACCGGATTTTCTTCCACCAGTAAATTTAGATTGTTCTTCGTCTGAATATTTATTAACCGCTTCACCGAAACTCATCGAACCGGTAATCAGTTTTGCTCTCACCGTATCAAGTTTATCAATCGCCTTCTGCATGTCTTCTTCGTTAATACGCGGCACTTTAAGGATATGACGCACTGTTGTTTCATCACCTACTTTTGAAACACACTGTATAATATGATACCCGAATTTAGATTTAATTACCCGCGATACCTGTCCTTCTTTCAAACTCATAGCAGTATTAAAAAAAGTCGGGTCCCAGGAGTTATCATTTCTATTGAGAATATACAGACCGCCGGTTTGCTTGCTGCCCGGATCATCAGTATATAAAGAAGCAAGGGTTTCAAAACGTTTCCCTCCATTTTCAACCATTTCTTTATATTCCTTTAATTCATCCTGCGCGTACTCTTCCATTTCACGACCTGCTTTGGGGTAAACGACAATTTCACCTAACTCAAGTTCTGTTTCATAGTAGCTCAGACTATCTTTAGGAATGCGCTCATAAAAAGATTTTACTTCTGCCGGCGTAATTTTTACATTCTCTATAATTTTATTACGCATATTGCCTGCAAGTTTCCCTTCCTTGATTGGCTCTCTCATCTCTTCTCTGAACTGATAAATCGTTTTACCTGTGATCTGTTCAATGGCTTCTCGCGAACCATACTGCTGAATAAAATACCTTATTCTATTATCTATATCCGCTTCCACTTCACCATCACTAACAGGCAATGAATCTTTTTCCGCCTGCAAGGCAAGCATTTTGTTTACGATCAGCTGCTGAATCAGAAAGCAATGTGCATCAGGCGGCAGTTGAACATCCTGTCTCTTTGCATCGGCAATCTGGTTGTCGATATCAGACTTTAAAATAATTCTGTCGCCCACTACTCCGATAATTTTATCTGCAACAACTCTTTTGGGTTGCGCAAATGAAAAACTGCAAACAAAAAGAGAGAAACAAACGAAAAAAGTATGACGCATGTTTTTTAAAATTAAAAAGCCGGCCGGCGAAAAGCAGACCGGCTTTGTAGATTAGGTTTTAATTACAGTGTTCGCTTCACTTCCTCTTGTTCAAACGCTACAATTGTATCGCCTACACTGATGTCACTGAAGTTTTTAAGCGTTAAACCACACTCCATATTCGAAACCACTTCCTTCACATCATCTTTGAAACGTTTCAAACTTCCAAGCTCTGCGAATGCGCCTTCCTGACGAGGATAAACGAGTACCCCATCCCGGAACAAACGAATTTTGGCATCACGTTTCATTTTTCCTTCAAGCACATAACAACCTGCAACTGTTGCTTTGTCAAATTTATATACTTCTCTGATCTCAACTGTTGCCACTTCCTTCTCTGTGATTTTTGGCTCTAGCATTCCCTCCATCGCGCTCTTCACCTCCTCTATCGCATTATAGATGATGGAATAGTTTTTAATCTCAACACCTTCGTTTTCTGCAAGGCGTGCAGCCTGCTGAGATGGACGAACGTTGAAACCAATAAGGATCGCATCAGATGCACTTGCAAGTGTTACGTCTGCTTCTGAAATTGCTCCTACTGCACGATGTACAACCGTTACTGCAATTTCCTCTGTAGTTAGTTTCTGTAATGAGTCCGTCAATGCTTCAACCGATCCGTCCACATCACCTTTGATAATGAGTTTGAGTTCTTTAAAATTACCAAGGGCCAGACGACGTCCGATTTCATCCAGTGTAATATGTTTTTTCGTACGAATACCTTGCTCTCTCAGTATTTGTGCTCGACGGTTTGCAATTTCTTTTGCTTCCGCTTCGTCCTCATACACTTTAAATTTCTCACCGGCCTGTGGTGCGCCGTTCAATCCTAAAATCTGA
>JBKDJT010000140.1:0-3268 GCA_046345435.1 Bacteroidota bacterium | reverse complement strand
GGCTGAAGCAGACCATGATGATGTACCAATGCCAAAACCTCCGAATTCTCTGTGTGCAATACGAACAGAAGTATTGTCTTGCTGTCCGCCATAAATATTGTAAGGGAATAAATTATCTGTGTTAATACGATAAAACTGAGCAGTCGGCATATTGCTTTGTGTGCTCCATGTTTTTCCCTGATTAAATGAAATAGCAGCACCACCATCGTTTGCAATGATGAGGTTATTGGGATTCTGCGGGTTAATCCATAAGTCATGATAATCTCCGTGTGTGCCGTAAAGATTTTCCCATGTTTTTCCACCATCTTTTGAACGTAATGCAGGGGCGCTTAAAACATAAACGGTCTGATCGTTTGTCGGGTCGATAAACAATTCAATATAATACCATGCTCTTTGAATAAGCCGATGGTCATTTGTAACGCGACTCCAGTTTTCGCCGCTGTCATCACTTACAAACAAACCGCCCGCTTCTTCTTCGCTGTCACTCTCGATTAATGCATATACTTTCTCCGGATTTGATCTACAAACGGCGACAGACATTTTGCCCAATTTCTCCGGCAAACCATTCTTTAGTTTTGTCCATGTTTCACCTCCGTCCGTTGATTTATAAATACCACTGCCTGCGCCTCCGCTGATCACTTGCCAGGGTTTACGACCATGTTCCCACATTGCTGCATAAACGATGCGCGGATTTTGCTGATCCATACTTAATTCCGCACAGCCTGTTTGTTCATTGACAAACAATACATTCTTCCAAGTTTTACCTCCGTCTTTTGTCAGGTATATACCACGTTCCTTAGACGGACTGTATAAAGAACCTTGCACAGCGACGAGAACAACATCGGAGTTTTTAGGATGAATTGCAATACGTGAAATATGTTGAGTTGATTCCAGTCCGATGGAAGTCCATGTTTTTCCAGCATCTGTACTTTTATACATGCCGTCGCCATGATGTGTCATTACACCACGAGGTGCGTGCTCGCCCATGCCAACATAGATAGTTGCAGGATCGCTTTCTGATACGGCGACAGCGCCAACACTTCCTGTTTTGAAAAAGCCATCGCTGCAGTTTTTCCAGGTGAGGCCAATATCATCTGTTTTCCAAAGACCACCTCCCGTTGTGCCCATGAAATAGGTGGTTGTGTTGCCCGGAACCCCTGTGGCACAAACCGAGCGACCACCCCGAAAAGGACCGATGCTACGCCATTTCATGGCACGGAGTTGGTCGTTATAATTTATTGAGACAACAGATGTTGTTTTTTTACTTTGGCTTTCACTGTTAAATGAAAAAAACAACAGAAGGGACAAAATGAAAAATAGACGCATGGAAGAATTTATTTAGAGAAGTTAAATTTACTTTTTTTATTTAATAGATCTAGCTTGAAAACAGATCTTCTATCAGCGAAACCTAAATTTAAACTGACCACAATCATTTTTTAAGGACATAATTGACAGATATGTGTAAATTAGAATGAATATATTGGCTTTAAATAGTTGCTTCGCAAGTGAAAGCATTAAACGAATAAAAAAGTACGCATGCAAAAAGTTGTCAAAAAACTATTTCTAGGTAAACATGATCCTAACGAAAAGCGCACAGAAAGTGTTTTAAGAAAACGGGCAAATAACATCACCTCTATCTGGCATAATCAAACCGAGGATGATATCGGAATTGAAAAACTACTACGGCTATTTCTTGCGCTTATTCAATTTGTATTTGTTGGAACTTACATAAAACATTTTTTTGGAAAAAGGGGAATTTCCTATCAAGAACTTGCCGTAGATGTATATGTTGTTTTCAAATTGATTTTCCCAATCTATATTTTATACACGGGAATTCAACATTATTTTATAATTTATTTCTTTTTGATATGGTTTGTTGTTGAAACCATTTTATACATACCGACTTTGATTTTTGCTTCTGATATTTTTACAAAGCCAAGATCATACAGAAGGTCGATGCTCTTATTGTTTATGAATTATCTGGAAATTGTTTTCAGCTTTGCAGTGATCTATGCAAGGGGCAGCTATCTGAATCAGTCTTTTATGCACTGGTTTGATCCGGTTTATTTTAGCTGCATTACTTCTTTTACTGTTGGCTATGGAGATTATTTTCCAGTAACACCCATGGGTAAGTTTCTTGTTAGCACACAATCACTAATTTTCCTTGTGTTCGTGGTTTTGTTTTTAAATTTCTTTTCCAATAAGGTAGAAAAGAAAGGGTATTTTAATAATGAATGAAATACTAAACTTCATTAAAAGAAAACATTAATTTTTATCAGCCTGTCTGATGGCTTCAATAAGATCATCAAACTCCCACGGCTTCTTTAGAAACTTAAATACTTTTGTAGTAAAATCTGGCGTCATAATTTCCTCTGCGGCATATCCTGACAATAAAATACATTTTGTAGCAGGTGAGATCTTTTTCAACTCCTCAACCAGCTCATGTCCTTTCATCCCAGGCATCATTTCATCGGTGATGACTAAAAAAACAGGTGTATTTAAAGAGGATAATTCATTGATGATTTCAAGCGCTTCGGCACCGCTCTCTGCAAGTTCAACCATGAATTCTTCACCAAACGCCCTTTTGATTTGCTGCAGCAATCCCCAGAGTAAAGTCTTTTCATCGTCAACGCAAAGAATAACCTTTTGCATGATGGCATCACAGTTTACAGGAATATTAATTTGTTTCTTCTTTTATTAATTTGGGCAATTCAACATAAAATGTTGTTCCCTTATTTAGCTCGCTGACGAAACTTATACTTCCCTGATGTTTATCAATAATTTTTTTAACAATACTCAAACCTAAGCCGGAACCTTCTCCTATTTTTTTTGTAGAATAAAAAGGCTCAAAAATTTTATCTTTTAGATCGGACGGAATCCCGCATCCGGTATCTGAAAAAGAAACAATAATACTTTCCTCTTTTTCTTCAGCCCCGATCTTTAATTCACCCTTAAAGTCCATTGCCTGACAAGCATTTACAATGAGGTTGGTCCAAATTTGACCCAATTCTTCAACATAGCCGGAAAGATAAATTGTTTCAGGAATCTCCAACAATACATCTATACCGGATTTGAGTTGGTTTTGATAGATTGTAAGAATAGTTGAGATGCTTTCTTTTAAATGAAATATTTCGGGCTTGTTGTTTTCGGCGTTGTGTATATACATCTTAAGTGCATTCACGATACGCGAAGCCTTTTCGACTGATGAAAGAATTGTCTCATTATTCTTTTGCGCAATAAAAAAGCGATATAGAAGAGTTACACAATC
>JBKDJT010000139.1:0-3770 GCA_046345435.1 Bacteroidota bacterium | reverse complement strand
GTAATACGGCGCTCCGAAGTGCTCTTTTCATCATTTTATACCGTGATTTTCCGGTCTTTCAAACATCTTTTCAGATTCTCGATACATTAATTGAAATAGATCACCTGCTTGCAGGCTGGCGCCACAAACACTATGTGATGGTACGCCGTATGATTGGCATGCGTGTAGGCACAGGAAATACCAGCGGTGCAGGCTATCTGGAAGGAGCTGTGCAGCAACACTATATTTTCAAAGACCTCGCAGGATTATCCACTTATCTCATAGAAAGAAGAAAACTTCCTCGCTTACCTGAGGAGTTGATTAAGGAGTTGGGGTATAACAGTTAACAGTTAGCGGTTAACGGATAACAGATAACAGATAACTGCTAACAGATAACGGATAACCGCCAACAGATAACGGATAACCGCCAACAGTTAACAGTTTTTACTAACTTTAAACCTCAATTCAATTGCATGCCTACTGTTTCGGAAGACATCCGTCTGCTCGATTCTTTTGAGCGCATTCCTACGAGAATTTTCCCTAATGCGAGAGAGGGTTCTATTCAGATAGCAAAGGAAATTGCGGAGCTGATTCGCACGAAAGCTTCAACCGGAGAAAACTGTGTGCTTGGCCTGGCCACCGGCTCCTCTCCTCTTTCCCTTTATGCTGAACTGGTGCGGATGCATAATGAAGAAGGATTGAGCTTTAAAAATGTTATTGCTTTTAATCTGGATGAATATTATCCGATGGAACGCGAAGAGGTACAGAGTTATTATCATTTTATGCGCTCCCATCTGTTTGATCTGATAGATATTCTTCCCGAAAATTGTCACATACCGGATGGTACCATACCTAAAGAACAAGTAAAACAACATTGTGCCGAGTTCGAACAAAAAATTCGTGATGCCGGTGGAATTGATTTACAGATTTTAGGCATTGGTGTAAACGGTCATATCGGATTTAACGAACCGGGCTCTTCCGTCTATACCAAAACCCGACTCATTCCTCTTACACAATCTACACGTTTTGCGAATGCATATGCTTTTGCCAATATCAGTGAAGTACCACGACTTGCCATTACAATGGGTATACATACCATCCTTCAGGCAAAACGTATAATTCTGATGGCATGGGGACAAGCAAAAGCGGCTGTTGTACGTGAATCAGTTGAGGGTGATGATACAGAACAGGTGCCTGCGTCATTATTACAGAACCATGAAGATGTTACTTTTTTTATTGATGAAAAAGCAGCATCCGAACTCACGCGGTATAAAAGCCCATGGCTCACAGGAGAATGCGAATGGACACCGTCAATGATTCGCAAGGCAGTGATCAATATGGCACTTACGCTTAAGAAGCCTGTATTAAGTCTCACCAATTCTGATTATAACGAATACGGCCTAAGTGATTTGCTTGCAGAAAAAGGCGATGCGTATGAGTTAAACCTGCAGGTGTTTTACATGTTGCGCGACAGTATTACCGGATGGCCGGGAGGAAAGCCCAATGCAGTCATACCTGCACATCCTGAAAGAAGTGCACCCTATCCCAAACGTGTTTTAATATTTTCACCGCATCCCGATGATGATATTATTTCAATGGGCGGAACATTTCAGCGATTACACGATCAGGGACATGAAGTGCATGTTGCCTATCAGACGAGCGGTAATATTGCAGTCGCGGATGAATTTGTTACCCGTTTTCTTGATTTTGCCGTTGGCTTTCAGGAATTATCCGGCATGAACAATGCAGAAGCAAAAGAAATTCTCAACAGGGCCAGAAAATATATTGGAGATAAACGCAAAAACCAACCCGACAGTGAGCAGATACGTGCCATAAAAGGACTGATCAGACGCTGTGAAGCAGCAGCAACCTGCAGATATGTTGGATTACCCGAAGAGAGATGGCATTTTCAGAGTCTTCCCTTTTATGAAACAGGAACGATTCAAAAAAAGCCGGTGTCGGATGAAGATGTCCGATTAACTGTTGATTTATTAAGAAAGGTAAAACCTCATCAGGTGTATTGCGCAGGCGATTTTGCAGATCCGCATGGTACTCATATTGTTTGCTTTCAGGTCGTAGAAAAAGCGTTGCAGCATATAAAGAAAGAAGGTGATGATTGGGTGAAAGATTGCTGGATGTGGCTTTACAAAGGCGCTTGGCAGGAATGGAAACTCGAGGAAATCGAAATGGCTATTCCAATGAGTCCTGAGCAGGTGATACGCAAACGACATGGTATATTTATTCACCAGTCGCAGAAAGACCTTGTTCCTTTTCAGGGAGAAGACGACCGGGAGTTTTGGCAACGAGCAGAAGCAAGAAATGCAGAAACAGCGAATTTATACGGGCAGCTGGGGTTAACAAAATATGCAGCGATGGAAGCATTCGTAAGATGGCATTATTAATAAACGACGAGAAAGCTTTTCTGAATTTCCCTAAACCAACTTATATTTGCACCCCCAATCGGGGAATGGCTCCGTAGCTCAACTGAATAGAGCATCTGACTACGGATCAGAAGGTTTCAGGTTTGAATCCTGACGGGGTCACAAAGCCCTGCTGCGTATGCAGCAGGGCTTTTTTATTGCGAGCGTTAAAAGCTTGCTTTTAAAAGCGAGCAATGAAAAAGCCCCATTGCGTCGAAGACGCAGTGCAGGGATTTGGGTAAGGCCAATGCGAAAAGGATCTTTGAAAATAATCCTGAAAAAGTGAAAACGGTTAACGGTTAGAGGTCGTCCCACGTCTTGTTTGGCATAGCCGACCCTGAGTAAAAAATTTGCCTAAATCACATCTAAAAATCCGAAAATAGAGGAAGATTTTGGAAAAAAATTAGGGGATATAATGAACTTACAAGGTAAATTTTGGGACAGAGATTAATAACTATAACTTTTAATAGAAATTAAAAGGCTTGAATTATATTTCCTTAATATATTTTAACATATGAACCCCATTCTCAGATAATATCTTTTGAAACTTGAAATCAAGGGAGTTAATTAAGGCTATTGCATTTTCATTATGCACTCTAATTTTTGAATAAACTAATGCCTTTTGTCCACCATAAACCTCTTTTATGAATTTAAGAATTCCTTTATACGCCTCCTTAGTATATCCTTTTCTCCAAAAAATTTTTCTTGTATCACCTTGAATTTCGTATTCATCATTCCCATCGTTATAAATTACCCTTACACCTATAAATGTCTTATCAGACTTTCTTTCAATTGCCCACATAATTTTCTCATGGTTAGAAAAAGATTGGTCTTGAGATAAAATGTATTGTAATAAGCTTTCACGGGAATAATAATATTGAGTCTGAAATTCTTGTGTTTCTTTGGCATTATACAAGTCATAAAGATCCGCTATGTCTGCAAAAGTTAGTTGCCTTAGAATTAGTCGCTCAGTTCTTATCGTTGGATAACCTCTAAAAAATAATTGCATAAATCCTAAATGATTTGTTTATGATCCCCTACAATTTAAATAATAAATGGTTTGAGACAAAATCATTAAGTGGTCCCAGCATTTAAAATCCTGACAAATAATAACATATAATTATTTCATGTAGAGATCAACCTCCTCACTATTCCCGGAGAAAACATACACCCCTTGTCCCACGCAGGGTCTGGCATAGCCGACCCTGCGTAAACTTAGGTGTTAATAGATTTTATCCATGAGTATTATTAGTTGCATTTTCCTTTATTGCTTCGTATGCTTCAGAAACGCCTAATTCACCTGCTTTACTCCAGTCGAGTCTTGCGCCATCAAGGTCATTCAAATTGTTTTTAGCTAGGCCACGCATATAG
>JBKDJT010000138.1:0-3386 GCA_046345435.1 Bacteroidota bacterium | reverse complement strand
GAGGTTGTTTTTTCGACTGTTCAATGGCGGCTTTTAGGTTGTCAATACTTTTTTTACCGTAACCTTCCAGCTTTTCAATCTGGTCGTAAGGGAGGTTGTAAAGAGAGGGAATATCTTTCAGAAACCCTAACTGATAAAACTTTTTAACACTGGCTTCACCCAACCCGCGTATATCCATTGCGTCTTTGCTATTGAAATGGATCAGCCGTTCAATGATCTGAGCTTCACAGTTGATATTGTTACAACGCCATGCGGCCTCTTCTTCAAATTTGTGCAATGGCTCATTACAGACCGGACATTGATGCGGGAAGTTTATTTTCTTTTCATCGCCGGTTCTTAGTTCCGGGAATGACTTAACAATGTATGGAATAACATCACCTGCCCGTTCAACAAGTACCTGATCGCCGATGCAGAGGTCTCTCTCTTTGATAAAATCTTCATTATGAAGGGAAACACTCGACACCATTACACCGCCGATGGGCACCGGTTCTATTTTTGCAACAGGTGTAATGGCACCTGTACGGCCAACCTGAAATTCAACCGCAATTAAACGGGAAGTTGCCTGTCTTGCTTTGAATTTGAACGCAATGGCCCAACGTGGATGGTGAGAAGTCATACCCATTAACTCCTGCTGTTCCAGATTATTGACTTTGATCACCATACCATCTATTTCATAAGGCAGTCCGTCTCTTTTCTCTTCATAAGCTTTGCATACTCCAATGACTCCTTCTATGCCTTTGATTACCTGTTTTTCTTTTTCCGGACTGCGAAACCCAAGCTCCCACAACATTGAAAGGGATTCACTGTGAGACTGAGGAGCAGGGTTCTGATCTGAAGTTTTGTTGTCCGTTTCTGAGATATAGCCGACATGGTAAAGAAATGCTTCCAGGTTTCTTCTTGCGACTTCTTTAGGATCTTTCATCCGAAGCGTGCCGCTTGCTGCATTCCGGGGGTTGGCCAGCGGAGGAAGATTGTCTTCTGCAAGCTGACGATTGAAATCCTTGAATGCATTTTTAGTCATCAGCACTTCTCCGCGTATTTCAATCTGTTTGATGCCATATCTGCTGAAGACTGCCGACAGGGGAATGGATTTAATTTGTTTGATGTTTGTTGTGATGTCTTCTCCTTCTGCACCATCTCCACGTGTAGCACCTCTCACAAATAAATCGTTTTCATAGATCAAAGAAATACCTGCACCGTCAAATTTTGGCTCCACGCAATATTCCATCTGATCAATGCCGGTGGCCTCTCTTGCTTTCCGGTCCCATTCAATCAGGTCTTCCGCATTATAGGAGTTTTCAAGGCTAAGCATTGGCACCAGGTGCCGCACTTTCTGAAAGTCAGTTCCAAGCCCTTTCGCCACCCGTTGGGTAGGAGAGTCGGGCCTTACTTGTTCCGGGTAATCTTTTTCAATTTTTTCCAGTGCTTTATAGAGCGTATCAAATTCCTTGTCACTAATCAGCGGGTCATTTTCTACATAGTAACGGTATTCGTGAAATCGCAATACATTCCTCAAATCATCCAGATGTAGCAAATTGATTGCGCTTCCTTCTGCTAATTTCAGAAGCGATTGCGTGAGTTTTGAAAGATGCTTGATTGTTGAAACGGAATACATATTTGTCGGAACGGGTAAAGTTACAACCCGCCTCGCTTTCTGACTAAAAGATGCAAATCTATTTACAAACAAAAAACCCGGCTTTATGCCGGGCTTGAGATTCAATTAGAGGGTTTAACTGTTTATAATATTTGATTTTTTTAAGTAATCGGAATCGGGGTGATAAATAAACAGGACAGTTCCGTTTTTAATTGTGTTAATGATTTTTTGGGTTTGTGCAGTAGGAACTGCCGGGCAGCCAAGGCTGCGGCCGATATATCCGTGGTTGCTTGCAAATTGTTGAGAAACATAATCTGCACCATGCATCACAATGGCTCTGTCGTAGGCATTATTATTAATGTTTTTCTCTAATCCTTTCAGTTGCATAGAGAAACCATTACTTCCTTCATAGGTTCCTAAAGTAAGATAGAAACCAAGGCTGCTTTTGTTTGATTCAGGCGTATTGGAGAAACTTTTTGCATAATTTAATCCGCTGTTTTTTCCGTGAGCAACAAGCGATTTAATCAGCACTTTCTCTTCAGCCATATCAATCACAAATAACCTTTCTTTTACTGATGGTTGAGAAAAATCTATGATAGTCAGAATTCCTTTTTCGTTTATAGATCCTCTTTCAATAAGTTTCACGTAGCCTTCATAAGCGGTTTTAAAAGCATTTTCACTTAATCCTTTGGCTGACAATTCTAAATTCGAATAGAGCAGTTCAGACACTGTTGCATCTTTTTTATCTTCTTCGTTGTATTTGCCTCTCTCGTTGTTGAGCCAGTATTTCTTGCTCAAATGAAATGCTTTTCCGTTAGCAAAGCCTGAAAGAACAACAGGCGCTTGTATCAGAATAAGAATGGCTGTAATGAGATAAATCGGATTGGTACGTAAATTTTGCATAGTTTGATTTTTCAGGATATATGGATAATGTAAAAATAAATTACGATAAAACCTTTTCATTTGGTGTAGGGCTACTTTTCTATGTCTTTAAGGGGTTTCATGTACTGTTCTCTGATCATTTATTCAGATTTTCTGTTTATTAATAAACGACAAAAACCTATTTCTGGTATTGTTACAGATGTCAAATAAGATGCCAGAAAGGCTGAATTAAGAATTCTTTCACAAAAGAAGAGCCCTTTGCTTCTATAAGACTGTAAGTTGGGAGAGACGTCAGTAAGAAAATCGCCCTATAGTACGATGAGCCAGGCAATGTATTGTATGATCACTCCCGAAAAAAAACCTAACCAGATTTCATTGGTTTGGTGACTCATGGTGATCAGCCTGCTGCTACCGGAAATTCCTGCAAGTAAAAAAACTGAAATGATGGATACGGGCTCATTGAGTAGGTTGTTAAAAAGAAGAAGGGTAAAGAATGCTGAAGCTACTCCACCTGCAATCATATGCAGGCTTGTTTTTTGATAAATGTTCAGCATGAGGGCAGCTGAGGAAGAAAGAAACAGCGCAAGTAAAAAAGCACGTAGTGGTGCAGGGTCGTTCAGCTGACGAGAAACGTAAAAACTCCAGAAAAAAAAGGTGATGCAGGCAACAAGAGGAATAATTCTTTCTTTTTGTGTTTCTAATTTGATGGAAGAAACAAATCCAAGTCCTTTCAATAAAAGAACAGTAACAAGGGGAAGAAAAGTGGATGTACTGAAAATGCGAAGAAACACCACAATTCTTTCTGAAAAATCGATTCCCAGAAACACCCGATTATTTAAAAATAAAAGGTAGAGAGCAACCCATGCTACAACAAGGACTGGATGTAAAAAATAGCCCATCAGGTTTGCAA
>JBKDJT010000137.1:0-4449 GCA_046345435.1 Bacteroidota bacterium | reverse complement strand
CTATTTTACAGCAACACGGTACAGTTCATCAATTACATTTCTCCGAACGGCAAGAGAAGAAAGCAATCCATTATTCATATCAGGATGAACACGGTTACTTAAAAAAACAACTACAATACCATTGTCAGGATCAGCCCAGGTAGCTGTACCTGTAAATCCGGTATGCCCGAAAGTAGAAGAAGACATATAAGACGAAGGATATGGTTCTGTTCGCGTTTTATTGTCTTTTTCAGGTTTGTCGAAACCAAGTCCGCGGCGGCTCACATTACTTTGGTAGGAAGTAAACAATTCGACTGTTTCTTTTCTGATAAACTCAAGGTTACCGATTTTCCCGCCATTCAAAAGCATTTGCATCAGTACTGCTGTTTCATAAGCTGTACTGAACAAGCCTGCATGTCCTGATATTCCTCCAAACAATGCTGCAGTCTGATCGTGAACATACCCACGTAGCAACTGCTTGCGGAAGTAAGTATCGTTTTCTGTTGGCACAACATCATTTGCCGATATACATCTCAGCGGAAGAAAACCGGTAGCGTGCAGATTTAAAGGTTCATAAAAAGTTTTTCTTACATAGGCATCTAGATCCATCCCTGTAATCTGTTCAACTATTTTTCCGAGAAAAATAAAATCATTATCGCTGTATACATACTTCCCTTTTTCGGATGTTTCGCTGTGAAGAATATAGCTGAACATTGCATCCGTCCAGCTGTTTCTAACAAACATGTTCTCAGCAACCTGAAGCCTGTATCCATCCCGACTTTGATTTGAAAAATAACCGGTTTGTACTTCTTTTCGAATCGTATCTGTCACATAATGGTGGAAAGGAATCCATGCTTTCAACCCTCCTTCATGTAATAATAATTCTTTGAGCGTTAGATTGCCTTTATTGCCAGAATTGACCCATGGAAGATACTCCTTGATCTTTTTTTTTAAATCTATTTTCCCTTCATCATACAACTTCATCACCGCAAGTGTTGTCGCACAGATTTTTGTAACCGAAGCCATATCAAAAACAGAAGATGTTGTAATTGGCTGATCGTTGTCATAGGTCATTGTGCCATAGGCTTTTTCAAAAAATATTTTACCCTCTTTCGCTGCAAGTACCACACATCCCGGCATGGCTCTTTTTTTAATTGCCGAATGAATAATTGAATCAACAGAAGTGAACAACAAGTCGGGCAAATATGATTTTGGAAGTATGGCTGAAGCCGGATAAGATATTCCTGATCCAAAAGGGAACGATTCACAAATCGTTACAGGCAATTTGCCCTCCGGGTTTTTCTGACCTGTAAGGATTTCAAATGCAGCTTCCTGAATAAGCGGATGATCTTCATAGCAGATCATTAATCTTTTTGCATCACAGAAGTTTTTAGTAGCATACGGATTACCAAACATAAGAAGCGTTGAATTCGGCGACTCCATCAGTCGTTTTACAAAATCACGTGCCGGATCACTGATGCCGAAATTTTTTGCAGGACGACGGCTGTAATTATGAACACCTACAATGATGTAATCATAATTACGCTTAATGAGTTCAGACTGTGATAATACATTACCTGCATCACGTTTGTAATTGAAGAAAAAGAGATCGGCTTCATACTCTTTCTGCATACGTTTTGCAATGGCATTTGCGGTATCAATACCGATTGCTACATAGGCTACGCGCAGCGATTTGTTACCTGACTTCGCTAAAAAAGAAAGCGTACTCTTATTCAGCGGTAATAAGCCCCCTTCATTTTTAAGAAGTGTGATTCCGTGCGCAGCAAGTTCAGCAATCATACCATTGACAGGTGTATTTAAATCCTGTATCAGTCCGGTAGTATCAATCGGTTGTAAAGATGCCAGGCCATACATGTACTTTGCCTCTAAAACTCTTCTAACACGTGCATCTATCAAATCCCAGCTAAGCACTTTGCTGCGAATTGCTTTTTTGATAACATGTATAGCTCCCGGTACATCATCAGGCAAGCACAACATGTCGTTGCCTGCAATCAAGGCCTCAACATTGGCCTGTGATGAGGGAAAAAATTTAGTAACCCCTTTCATCTCCATGGCATCCGTAAAAGCCAGTCCCATATAGTTAAGTTCCTGGCGCATCAGAGTTGTTACATTGGCAGCAGAAAGAGAAGTGGGTCGGTTGGGTCTTCCGTCAATAGACGGGATAAACAAATGTCCAACCATCACACTTCCGACATTGTTTTTAAATAATTCCCTGAAAGGATATAGCTCCAGCGAATCAAGTTGTTTGCGCGACTTCCTGATTACCGGGAGATCATAATGGCTGTCTGTTTCTGTATCTCCGTGTCCGGGAAAATGTTTTGCACAAGCCATCACCCCTTCGTCCTGCATACCTTTTACAACCTGTACACCAAATGCAGCTACTTTTTCTCTGTCTTCTCCAAGTGAACGATCATTGATAACAGGATTCGCAGGATTATTATTTACATCTACTACAGGTGCATAATTAACCTGAATACCCATTCTTTTACATTGCTGACCCAATACTTTACCATAACGATAAGCCCATTGTGGATCCTGCACGGAACCAAGCATAAGCTGACGCGGAAGCGACTGAACACTGTCTAAACGCATCCCTAAACCCCATTCGCCATCAATTGTGATCATTAATGGTGTTTGTGCAAGTTGCTGATATTGATTGGTGAGCAATGCCTGACGCAAAGGACCTCCCTGAAAAAAGCACAACCCTCCAACATTGTATTGTTTGATTAAAGAAGTAACTTTTTTCACATGGTCCTGCCCCAGATTACTGTGCGCACGTATAATCATCAGCTGCGCAATTTTCTGATCCTGAGTGAGCGATTGCAAAACACTGTCGGCCCAAGCCCTTGCTTTCTGATCTCTGTCCTGCGAAAAAGTATTTGTAAAAAACAATACGAAAGAGAGAATGACTAATGCGCGCATTTACGAATGGTTTTTTCAGATTATAGATTAAAGATACAGAAAGAGGTAAGTTGTATGAGGTGATGGTTGATGAAGTACGAATAATATTTTGTCCACCCCGGGGTCTCGCAAAGCGGACCCCGGGAAGATTACGCAGGGTCGGCTGCAAGTTGTATAAGGTGATGGTTGATGAAGTAATAATAATATTATAACGCCTCCCAAACCTGCTTTGCAAAAGATTCAAGACTAGGATCACGCGCGCCCATTAACAACAATACAGACCCTTCACTAAGGTGAGCCTTCGCATTTACCAAAAAATCATTCCTGTTTTCAATAAAGAAAGCTTGGCATCCTTTTTCCTGAAGATCCTGTATCAAGTCGGCAGCAGAAATGTCTTTTACTGCCGTACCTCCTGCATAAAATATTTCACTCATCCAGATTTCATCCTGCGGGCGAAGGGCAGCAGCAATCTCATCCACAAAATCTTTGCGTAAAAACTTCGTTGGTCCGTAACCGTGAGGCTGAAACCAGGAAACAACCTTAGTAGCAAGCGGCTGGCACGACCTGATTGCTGCAGCACATTTTACAGGATTATGGGCATAGTCATCAATCATCCACACTCCTTTTTTACAGCCAAATACCTGATTTCTCCGATAGATCCCTTCGTATTTCGATAAAGCAAGAGAAGCCTTTTCAAGTGAAACGCCGCATTGCGCAGAAACCGTAACAGCAGCAAGCGCATTTTCCATGTTGTGCTTGCCCAACGCATTCATTGTAAAGGTTACTTCATTAATCAAAAAACTCATCCTCAACCCTTCCTGTTTGAAATTGCTTGCCTGAAAGCCTGCAGCAGAAATGTCAGAAGAAAAATCATTCGCAATATTTACAGACAAACCAGCTGCAAGCGGATGAGAACGATTCACAATGAACGCTCCTGTCGTGTGCGTTTGAAACAGCCTAAAAACATCCATCAACTCATCAATGTCTTTATGGTCTTTGTCAATATTAAGCAGTAGCCCTATTTCAGGTTCATATAACACAATGGATCCGTCACTTTCATCCGCCTCTATAATCAGCCAATCGCCTTTACCCACTTTTGCATTCCCAAGTTTTCCTTCTGCGATCAACCTGGTTAACCCTGCTCCGCTGATAATTCCCGGTTGCAGTCCGGCTTCTTCCAGTATATCAAATATCATCGAACTGGTAGTCGACTTACCACTCGTACCGCCAACAGCGATGGTTCTTTTACTCTTAGCAATCAAAGCCAGAAGTTCTGCGCGCAGAATAACAGGAATGCCTCTTTGCCTTGCAAGCACAAGCTCTTGCACGGTATCTTCAACCGCAGTGGATATCACCACAAGATCTGTGCCCTCATCTATCCCCTCTCCGTTTTGTAAAAAACAACGGATGCCTTCTTTCTCGAGGTAATCTCTTGTAGCATTGGGCTTACCCGGAATAAAATACCGATCACTCCCGCGCACTTCTTTGCCAATGCCTTGCAGGTATTGCGCAATGGCACTCATGCCTTGTCCTGCTACACCAATAAAG
>JBKDJT010000136.1:0-5279 GCA_046345435.1 Bacteroidota bacterium | reverse complement strand
GATCAGAAAGCATATATCGCTCCGGTAAACCAAACCGATAACGTACATTTTCTTCCCTTCAATGATATAAATGCATTGACTGATTTTTTTAAGAAGAACGGAGACCAAATTTCTTCTGTCATCGTTGAAGGAATACAAGGTGTGGGAGGAATTCGGGTAGCAGAAAATGATTTTCTTCAAAGTATTCGCACGTTATGTGATCAATACGGAGCAGTTTATATTGCCGATAGTGTTCAATGCGGTTACGGTCGTAGCGGAAAATTTTTCAGTCACGACTTTGCAGGTGTCAATGCCGATATCTATACAATGGCAAAAGGTATGGGTAATGGTTTTCCTGTTGCGGGCATCATCGTTGCTCCGCACTTAGAAGCGAAGCATTTTCAACTTGGAACCACTTTCGGAGGTAATCATCTAGCCTGTGCAGCTGCACTTGCTGTATTGGAAGTACTAGAAGAAGAAAAACTAATGGGACAGGCAGTGATGACGGGGAAATATCTTCGCGAATCACTTGAAGAAATTACAGGTATTGCAAATGTTCGTGGAAGAGGATTAATGATAGGATTTGATTTGCCGGAAGAACATAAAGAACTCAGAAAAGTTCTTCTGAACAAACATAAAATATTTACTGGAGAAGCGAAGCCTAATGTAGTACGACTGTTACCACCTCTGTCATTGAAGAAAAAAGATGCAGAGATGTTTATCGAAGCTGTGCAGGAAGAGCTTACGCTTCAGCCCGAAATTATTTCTTAAAATAACAACATAAAGTCAACTACGTTGAAGCAATTTATTTCTGTTGCCGATTTAATATCATCTGCAGACGATTCGCTTTCTGCAGCCTTGGAAAGACATGTTCAGAATGCCCTTATGTACAAGGCAAATCCTCATCGGGACATTTCATTGGGTAAAGGAAAAAGAATCGGACTTGTTTTTTTAAATCCAAGTTTGCGTACTAGACTCAGCACACAAATAGCAGCAGAAAATCTTGGGATGCAGGCGGTGGTGTTCAATGCCGGAAGTGAAGGCTGGGCATGGGAGTTTGAAGATGGTGTTGTTATGAATGGAACAACGGTTGAACATATCAAAGATGCAGCACCTGTGCTTGGATCCTATTTTGATATCCTTGCATTGCGCACTTTTCCGACGCTGAGTAATAGGGAAGCAGATTACAGTGAATTTGCGTTGAAGCAATTCATTCGTTATGCAGGTGTGCCGGTTGTAAGTTTAGAGAGCGCAACATTACATCCATTGCAATCACTGGCTGATATCATCACAATTCAGGAACATTTATCTACAAAACAAAAGCCAAAAGTTGTTCTTACCTGGGCGCCTCATATCAAACCCTTACCACACTGTGTAGCAAACAGTTTTGCTCAATGGATCAATGCGTGGAACCGGTGTGAGTTTGTGATCACACATCCGGAAGGATATGAGTTAGATGAACAGTTTACAGAAGGTGCTACAATTGTTAAAGATCAAAACAAAGCACTAGAAGGAGCCGACTTCGTTTATGTCAAAAACTGGAGCAGTTACAGAGAGTATGGAAAGATGTTAACCTGTGATTCATCATGGATGCTTACAACTAAAAGTCTTTCAGATTGCCCTTCTGCGAAAGTGATGCACTGTTTACCTGTAAGAAGAAATGTTGAATTATCAGATGAGGTGCTTGATTGTTCTATGAGCATTGTGACACAACAGGCGGCAAACAGAGTATGGGCTGCACAAAGTATTTTATCAACAATGTTATCAGGAAATGGATAAGCTGTTTATCATAAAAATTGGCGGCAACGTCATTGATTCGCCGGAGCTGCTGGATGATTTCCTGTGTCGCTTTGCAAAAATCAAAGGAAAAAAAATACTGGTACACGGGGGAGGTAAACTTGCCACCCGACTCGCTGAAAAACTTGGTGTTCCACAGGAATTAATTGACGGCAGACGTATTACCGATCAAGAGACGTTACGTATCGTTACAATGGTTTACGCCGGACAGATCAACAAAACGATTGTTGCTGCTCTTCAGGCAAAAGACTGCAATGCCATTGGCGTAACCGGTGCTGATGGTAATTTGATTCTTGCACATAAACGAAAAGCGTCGATTGATTATGGTTATGTAGGAGATATTGATTCGATCAACACATTGCAATTACGTAACCTTCTTTAGCAACATGATGCAGTTGTTATTGCTCCGATCACACATAATGGAGAAGGACAACTCTTAAATACAAATGCAGACACTATAGCGCAAGAGTTAGCCAGAGGTGCTTCTTCTTTTGTTGATACGACATTGATTTATTGTTTTGAAAAAAAAGGTGTATTAAAAGATACAAATGATGAAAGCAGCGTAATCAGGCAGATCACACCAAATAGTTATCTGCAGTTAAAACAGGAACAACTGAATAACAAGCCGATTATTTCAGAGGGAATGATTCCTAAAATTGAAAATGCATTGAAAGCTGTTCATCAGGGAGTAGTTCGTGTAATTATCGGACAAGCGCAGGAAATTGAATTACTCATCAATGGCAATGCCGGAACCGTTTTGCAAAATGAATAAAATCGATCCATTATATCTTAAAGCAGAAGAGTGGCTGAAGTCTCTTATTTCGATTCCTTCATTCAGCAAGGAAGAGAAAGAAACTGCAGCGTATATATCTGGCATTTTGGATCAGGAAGAAATTGAATGGCATCGATTGCAAAATAATATTTATGCAACCAATAGGCATTTTGATGCCGACAAGCCTACTCTTTTACTTAATTCACATCACGATACCGTTAAACCAAATAAAGCATATACAAGAGATCCTTTCATTCCCGCTGTTGAAGAAGGAAAATTATTTGGACTGGGAAGCAATGATGCTGGCGGTTGTTTGGTTTCTCTGATTGCGTCATTCGTTTATTTTTATAATAAAGAGAATCTTCCCTATAATATTGTTTTTGCGGCGACAGCCGAAGAGGAGATCAGTGGAAAGAACGGGGTCGAGTTTTTATTACCGCAACTTCCAAAAGTTGATTGCGCAATTGTAGGTGAGCCTACTCAGATGCAAATGGCAGTTGCAGAAAGAGGGCTACTTGTCGTTGATTGTATAGCGGAGGGCATAGCAGGACATGCGGCTAGAGGCGAAGGGAAGAATGCTTTATATATAGCTTTGGATGATATTCAGCGATTAACAAATCTGTCTTTTGAAAATGAAAGCAGGTTACTTGGTTCAAACCGCATCACAGCAACAGTTATTGAAACACCCAATAAGCAACACAATGTAGTACCATCTGAATGTCATTACGTACTTGATATCAGGGTAAATGAACTGACCACTTTTGATGAAATGTTGAACATCCTTTCTCAGAATATGCAAAGCAAGTTTGAGCCACGCTCGTTGCGCATGAAACCATCTTACATTTCAATCGATCATGCATTGGTAAAAGCAGGATTGCAACTTGGGAAATCGTATTACGGGTCACCTACAACGAGTGATGTGGCACTCATGCCCTTTCCTGCGCTGAAGATGGGTCCGGGCGACAGCGCGAGAAGTCATACTGCCGATGAATTCATTTACATTCGGGAATTACATGAAGGAGTGAAAGGATATATAGAATTTATGGAAACCCTCTTCAACCAACAATTTATAACTATTGACATATGAAACTCTGGAATAAATCAAATACATCAACAGCCGAATCGGTGGAACGATTTACGGTTGGTCGAGACCGCGAGTTTGACCTTCAACTTGCCCGTTTTGATGTAGAAGGCTCCATTGCGCATGTAACTATGCTTGGTGAAGTGGGCTTGATGACGAAAGAAGAGGTTACGAGTTCAATTGAAGGATTGAAGAAGATTCTTAAAAAGATAGAAGAAGGTTTATTTCAGATAGATGAAGGAGTGGAAGATGTTCATTCGCAGGTGGAGTTTATGTTAACGCAAATGATCGGGGAAACAGGAAAAAAAATTCACACCGGCCGAAGCCGGAATGACCAGGTTGCAACAGACATCAAGTTATTTCTAAGAGCAGAAATCAAAGAGATAGTTGAAAAAGTAAAAAAGCTTTTTGATGTACTTCTGGCGCAAAGTGAAAAGCACCATGAAAAATTACTACCGGGGTATACCCATCTTCAGCTTGCGATGCCATCTTCAGCAGGTTTATGGATGAGTGCTTATGCAGAAAGCCTGATTGATGATCTTGAAATGATGGCGTCTGCTTATCGGATTGTCAATAAAAATCCGCTGGGGAGTGGTGCAGGATACGGATCTTCTCTACCACTTAACAGAAAACTTACAACAGAGCTGCTAGGTTTTTCAACCCTGAATTACAATAGCGTATATGCGCAAATGACAAGAGGTAAAACAGAAAAATTAGTTGCTATTTCGTTTGCATCGATTGGAGCTACGCTTAGTAAACTCAGTATGGATTGCTGTTTGTTTTTGAATCAAAATTTTGGGTTCATCTCTTTTCCTGATCATCTTACTACCGGCAGCAGCATCATGCCGCATAAAAAAAACCCGGATGTATTTGAATTAATCAGAGCAAGATGCAACCGGATACAGTCAATCCCTAACGAGTTAACACTGCTTTTAAATAATCTTCCATCCGGCTATCACCGCGATTTACAACTAACCAAAGAAATTCTTTTTCCAGCAATCGGTGATCTCAAATACTGTCTGGATATGATTACGCTAATGTTTCAGCATATTGATGTGAAAACAGATTTATTGCAAGATGAAAAGTATAAATTTCTCTTTAGTGTGGATGCAGTGAATCGGCTGGTTCAGCAAGGTGTTTATTTCAGGGATGCATACAGAAAGGTTGGAGATGAGATTAACAGCGGAAATTTTGAACCACCGGAATTAGATATTGATAATGATTGTTGGCACGAAGGAAGTATTGGCCGTTTATGTCTGAATGAAATTTCGGAGGAGATGAGTAAAACACTTGCTTTTTTTCAATAAAAAACTCCGGCATTAAGCCGGAGTGGTTCTTTTGGTCGAGGCGGAGGCGGTTATCCCACCATTTTTTTCAACCTGCGGAATTGTTTCCGCTGAGGAGATTCAAACGATTCGAAGAGTTGTTCGAAAAGTGAACGAAAAGCCTGGACCAGCGAAAAAGATCTGTTTGAGGTTACGGTTGCTCTCATAACAATTGGATTTAATAATTGTAAAGATAAATTTACAAAATCCAAAAGTCAAGAGTAAAAACACTATGAAGAAATCAAAAAAAATAAAGGAAACCAATTAGTAAAACTAACAAAACGGGAAAATTGAGACTCGTTCTAAAGCGAATAAAACTTAATCT
>JBKDJT010000135.1:0-2814 GCA_046345435.1 Bacteroidota bacterium | reverse complement strand
GTGTAGAGGTACTGTCATCGTAAGCCACCAGCTTTTTTTCCAATGCCGACTGCTGATCAGGGGTTAGAAGGCCAAGGTAATCATTCACCAATCTTGCAGGTGATGGTTTGGAAGGGATATACTTTTCAAGACTCTGAGCAAAAACACCGGAGCAGAAACTTAATAACAGTATAGTATAAACGAATATTTTTTTCATAAGATTATTTCCCGAAGAGCATTTGATCCGGTAATTCATTTTTATCCTGTCCTGTATATGGGAAATGCTGTTTTAAAGCCTGGCCGACATCAAATATTAAATGAACAAGGCCTTCTGCGATGTGATTACCCCTAAACTCTGCTATCATCTTTTGCACCTCCTCATTCCAAAATATTAGCCCAACTTTTTCATGAATGCCTTTATCGCCAATAACCGCAAGCTGATGATCCTTCATAGCAAGATATACAAGCACTCCGTTTCGCTCATCTGTTTGGGTCATCCCTAACTCCTCAACCAATTCAACAGCACGATCAACTGCATTTAGATAAGCACACTTTGATTCGATATATACCCGAATTTCACCGGATGTTTGTTTCTCCGCATCACCAATAGCCTTCTCTATTAAAGAAGTCTCTTCAGGGGTAAACCATTCTTTCCGGCCAAAAAGAAAAGAGAAAAAGTTTTTCATTGTCACTTTAGATTAAACTGTACTTCAGGCGCGGCTTCTGAACCCGAATCGGATTTAAAACCTTCTTTCAATTTAAAGCCCGTAAGGGTAGCAACAAGTGAAGAAGGGAATTGTCTTACGCTCGTATTGTATTCATTCACACTCGTATTAAAATCTTTACGCGCAAATTTGATCCTGCGTTCTGTTCCTTCAAGCTGCGATTGCAAATACAAAAAGCTTTTTGAGGACTTCAGATCAGGATAAGCTTCTACAATTGCAATAACCCGATTCATAGAAGTTGCAAGTTGCGACTGCGCCTCTTCCTGCTTTTGATAATCTTCTGCAGACAATGAAGATGATGCTAGCGATGCGGTACGGCTTCTTGCAGCTGCCACTTCTTCAAGCAAAGATTTTTCGAACGATGCAGCTCCTTTCACAATCGTTACAAGTGAAGGAACCATATCGGCACGTCTTTTGTAAACATTCTGTAACTCTGACCATGCAAGGTTGACCGACTCTTCCTGCCCGACTAGTTTATTAAATGTAACAGCCAGATAAATCCCGGATATAACAATCAAACCGGCAGTAACCAGAAGAATCAAACGTGAGCTAGACATAAATTAATGCTTGAATTAAAATTCAACTTTGGGTGCTTTCTCAGCTCCTGCCTCTGCTTTGAAACCTTCCTTCGCTGAAAAACCAAACATGCCTGCAAGGATATTCATTGGGAAGGAGCGTACTTTTACATTGTACCCATTGATTGCTTCGTTAAAAACTTTTCTGGAATTTTTAATATTATTTTCAATGCCTTCAAGCTGACCCTGCAGCTGCTGAAAACCCTGTACTGCTTTAAGTTCGGGATACTTCTCAACGGTTACAAGTAAGCGGCTAAGTGCACCTGAAAGCTGCGATTGTGCATCTTCGAACTTTGCCATATTTTCAGGAGTAAGGTCTTCTGCTTTTAGCTGAATAGAGGTTGCTTTTGAACGCGCTTCAATTACTTTCGTAAGTGTCTCCTGTTCGAAATTGGCTGCTCCTTTTACCGTATTCACAAGATTTGGAACTAGATCTGCACGGTTCTGGTATTCTGCCTGCACATCATTCCATGCTTTCTTCACCACTTCATCTTGTTTTACCAAACCGTTAAATCCATTACAACCCATAAAAAAGAAAATCGCCAGCAAGCCTACTACAGCCAGCGTTACAATCGTACCTGTTTTCATTTGTTTATTTTTTTGTTTGTTTTAATTACCAAATGTCATGC
Source organism: Bacteroidota bacterium (assembly GCA_046345435.1). Lineage (GTDB taxonomy): Bacteria > Bacteroidota > Bacteroidia > Chitinophagales > Chitinophagaceae > Lacibacter. Next base: position 906 of record JBKDJT010000135.1, on the reverse strand, counting down.
TATCGGCATTTCATTGATGTTTAATTTTTATACAAGTCAAGTTACAAAAAATGTGCCAGTCTTTATTAACCGACACCTTTTAAACAGCCTTTAGGAAAAATATAACTTTTGGGTATATTAGTTTTTAACTGCAGCAATGCCCGGCAGGGTTTTTCCTTCAAAGAATTCAAGCATTGCCCCGCCTCCTGTAGAAACATAGCTCACTTTATCATTAAAACCAAACTGGTTTACAGCTGCCACACTGTCGCCTCCGCCCACAAGCGAAAAAGCCCCTTGTTGGGTGGCATCTGCCACAGCTACAGCAATAGCCTTGGTTCCTCCCTGGAATTTTTCCATTTCAAATACCCCCATTGGGCCATTCCATAAAATAGTTTTGCTATTGAGAATTACCTCGCGAAACCGTGTACGTGCCTCTTCGCCGATATCGAGTCCCATCCAACCTGAAGGAATAGCTCCACTGTCGCAGTTATCTGTTTGCGCATCGGCAGCAAACTTGTCTGCAATAATACTGTCGGCAGGTAAATGAATCTGTACACCTTTGCTCTTCGCTTTTTCGAGAAGTTCACCGGCAAGTTGAAGACGATCTGTTTCACACAATGAATTTCCAATTTCTTTGCCCTGTGCTTTCAAAAACGTGTAAGCCATACCTCCGCCAATAATAATATCTGTTGCGCGGTCGAGCAGATTTTCCAGAATAAGAATTTTATCACTCACTTTTGCACCTCCGATGATGGCTGTAAACGGTTTTTGTGATTGCAACAATACTTTTTCCGCTGCTGCCACTTCACCTTCCATTAGCAAACCAAACATTTTATTTTCATCAGAAAAATATTGAGCAATGACTGCAGTACTTGCATGTGCACGATTGGCAGTACCAAATGCATCATTCACATACACATCTCCGAG
>JBKDJT010000134.1:0-7363 GCA_046345435.1 Bacteroidota bacterium | reverse complement strand
ATTATCGAGAAGGCACTAACCCTTTGTTTGAATTTTTTTAATTCGTTTCAGTCCGATTTGCCTTCATTTTATAAATGAAACCTTGAGAAAGGTATGACATTATCCTCTTGAAGGTCTAAAGGCACGCTTTGGAAGGTCGATCAACAGCAAATTAGTCTGAATGAATTCTCTTAATTAATTAATTTTACATTACTTACCTCACCAAGGTGTTTTGTTTCTTTGCTATTCGCTTCGCAAACTCCCTTAATTTAGCTGGGTCACGATGAGCTGATGTAAAGATCCAACCTTTTGGATCATTTGTGATGTCATTGCTGCATTTTCTCCAATTCATCTTACCTGTGTAAAATATGTCTTTTTTGTACCCCTCTATCCACTCAAGAATGTAAGCTTCATGCTCCAGAGTCCATTTGATTCTTTTATCTTTGCTGGGTTCAGATTCCTCGTCAGGATGATATTCTTCTTCTTCACATTTTCGTTTGATTTTAATTTGTGGCATCTCTCCATATAAAATTCGATGAGCTTCAATGCTTTGAATGGCAGCCTGCTCCTGGTTTTTTATTTCATAAAATCTTCGAGCTGTCTCGCGGCTATGTCCTTGAGTCATTGTAAGACTCTCTTCTTCTTCTTTTGAGAGGGTGTGCTTCAAGGTTGCGTTATGGGTGTCCGTTTGAAGCATCTTCCTAATATTTGTTGTTGTGATGTGAAGTTGGAGAGTTTCTTGAAAGAAATGGGATATACATTTCCCGAGGTCTTTGTATTTTTTCCCTTTAGTATTCAAAAATAAAAAGTGTGCATCATCATTGTCAACTCTTGGACGCAGATACTCAATGTATAATTCAAGAATTCTGGATCAAAAATGAGGTCAAAATGGGAGAAATAACTTACTGGATCGTCGAGTTACAGGCAGAAATGTACTGAACACCATATGTATCAACTGTTTTAAAATGTGGAGAGCCAACCATTCCATCACTTTTTAACTGATCAAAATCACTCAATTTTAGTTCGTTGAGGGCTCCAATCCTTCCTTGAGGATTACCAATGTAGAGATGGCAGACGACGAAATATGTCGCAGCGAGATAGTCCTCTGAAGGGATTGCAAAGCCTTCTTGAGCCTTTTTAACAATTTTCTCAAAGGTTGGTTGATACCTCAAAGAATATGAGAAAGTCAACTCAATATTTACCTGATGACTTGATTTCGGAGTTCTTTAATTCCTCCTCGAGGCCAACATCCACTTTCAACCATCGATTGTTCAGTGGTAAGGATCTCTGCTTTCTTGATTTCTCTTGATCTTTTCTTTCTCATTCCTTTCTGGAGGGATTTGATTGTTGCGTACACTGATTTTGGAATGTTGAAATTCTCAAAAGATTCAACATAGACTGCCCACTTTTGGAGGTACGTCAGATGGTTGATAATCGTGGAGTCTTGAACACCTCCTGTTGACAACGCTTGGACATATTTAGTGAACATATGATGATTAATTCCATCATTTTCTGGATAATTTGTCACATTTCTCGAAGTAAACTCCAGAAACTTTTTGGTTGTACTTATAATATATCCAATGGTAGATTCTTCGAGCCTTTCCACCTGGAAAGTTTCTTTCATTCTCTCTAGATATTCGCTGAAAGTTGAGTTCTGAAGAGGTACATCCAAACTTCGAAGCATTGCGCTTCCAGGCCTTCTGAGCTGCTCTGGGATTTCAACTTTCTTTTCTTCATCATTCCAGTCGCTTGAATCATCTTCAGAAGACTCAAGACAACCATAGTCCCAAGGACAAGCCATTTCCTCTCGAGTGTATGAAGAAGGCTCACCCATGATCCAATCCAAAAGTGGGTCTCAAATTATGTGACCCCATCTTTTCCAGTCCAATGTGTCCATTGCCAAGTGTGGAACTGAAAACAAGATGTATCTTTAAGAGACACAGCACTTTTCAGTTTTTGTCTTCAGTTGACGCTCTGACTAGTAGTTTGACCTCTATTTGGTCTCAATTTCGAGACCAAATGAGGGTGAGACAACTAGTATCATTTCAGAAAAACTGAAATCAAGAAATTTCGGAGCTGGAAATTAGTGGCTGTGAACAAAAATTCAGTTTTTGAACCAACAACAAAGATATGCTGGCGATAAATCTCAAAAGAAACGATCAAAATCTAAGCCTCTTCTTCTTATGTCACACCGCTTTAATCAGGAAACTGATTCTCACTGGAGACCTGGGAAAGATTCGCTGAAAGATTTTATGGTTGAAAAGAAGCGATCAAAAACCATTCTGAGCAACATTCGAAAGGGATTCAAGGATGATCTTCAACAATACTACGAATCAAAGAATACTAGTGGATGGTTTATTCTCTCTCTATCTTCTTCAGCTCATTTTGGTTGTAGTTTTCCTCTTTTTGAAATGGGAAAAGTCATTTTCGATTATCATGAATTAAATTATTTTTATCGGTGAGAACTATTTAAAATTTAAATTTAACGTTTTCTAGGAACGTCGCGGATAAAGAATCAGACTGCCTAACTCTGGAATTAGAGAGAATATTTCATCAAGGAGTCGTGAATATTGAACAAGAGAAGCTTCAGGAACAAACTGGAGGCATTTTCTTGAAAAAAACATTTCCAGATTTGATCAGCTACGATTCTTTAGAGACGAAAGAAGCTGCTGAAGAGTTTCTCTGCAAGGCTTTTCAGTCTCAAAATCCAAACCCCGGTTGCACCAGGGAATCAATGTGCAAGGAAACATCATGCAAATTCTGCGTCAACTTATTCAGACTCTACCTCGATCGAAGAACAAACCTCATAAACCAGCGCAATCATATCTACTATGATTATATGGTAAGGACATCCATTCAATGAAATTATCTGATTTTGTTTAGAAAGAAATCTATCTGTTGGGCTATATCGACTTCATTTTGGAAAATGAATCAACTACAGAAGATAATCTTCTCAGCCTATTGATGAACAATATCACTGAGACACCTGGAAGAATGTCTCAGATGGCCTTTATTGAAGGATATATTTTGGGTATCATAATCATCTCTCTTTTCATTTACTCATTTGCTATAGGTGATCACAAAGCGATTAAATACTCCACAAATTTATTTAATTGGACAATCACTGCGGACTCCAATTACAAAAAAACAAAAGGTTGTCTACTGCGGATATTTTTGAGAGAAAAAGGCATCTTTCAAGATCCAACCAATCATCATCATTTTATCGATGAGTTAAGCACATTGTTGGGTGATTACAATGAAAAGAACGTAAAGATTGATGGTGGCGTGACCACTCGCGCACATATCCCATTTCTTCGACCACCAGAGCCACCGAAGTTTTGTTCCAGATCCAATTTAGTCCATGCTCGAAAAGAGCAATTAGTCTTTATTCAAAACGAGTTGCGACCAAATGTCGGGTTATCAAAAAATGGAAAAAAAATGTTAAACGAGATTATGGCACCATTTTTCACAATGATGTCAAATCTCCCCGGGGGTGTTCACAATTGTGGGACGGAAACAATGGTTCAGATAGTTGAAAGATTAAATCTTGACCCGAGTAGCTCAGTACTCCTCGAGTGCGGCTCGGGAGCTCCTCTTCTGGGGTTACAATCGTCCATATGGACAAAACAAACAATATGCGTGGATTTGCCCGCAGTGATGAACATCGTCTATTCAGTGATATCTTGTATGTCTCCAATAGATTCGATGTTGATCAAGACGCTGCATCTCGTGTCAGGTATTTATTCATCACTTTGTCTGCTCATGTTCTTTAGTGGATATTTTGGATATGCGACCAAATAGCTTTATTAGGGCGGGAACTGAAGCTGGTTTCAATCCTCCATCATCCATACTGAATGAAGTGACCCATGTGACAGCTTTTATTGGTTTAGCTGATGGTGACGAATTATTTTATATTCTTTCTGATGATTTTTTATAGTTAATGATGCCCTTGTAAAATTTTCACTGAAATATCTCCCTAACTTAAAATATTTAAGTTTCAGGGGGAATCTAAATGCTGATCTTGTGGATCTTCTCGAGCAATTTGGATATGAAGAAGATCAATCACTAGGAATCCAATTAATACTGCGAAAATCAAGTAAGAAAGAGCTTCTACTTATTGATTCATTCATTTTAGACGAAAGGAAGATGGCCAGTACCTTCAAAAAAGTAAAAGAGCCACCAAAAGACAATTTACCTGAGATCATATTGAAACAACAATCTGCAAAGAATTTAATTATTGGTTCGTGTTACTCCTTCTCCTGTTGACTTCACATAGGTCTCAAAAAGCCAAAAGATTTGATACCAAATGATATATCTTGGCTCATATCTGCGGTAGCGAGTCACCGAATCCCTCGTGTGATATTTCTTGACGACTTTCATGATAATTCTTACGAATTATCTGAGGAGTCTTTTGTTGAAGATTTCAACCAAGATTTATCAACTCACCTGTCTTCATATTTATATGAAAATATCGAGGTGTATGATAAATTTGAGAATTTATCTCCCTCAATATTCGAAAGGTGAGTCAATTAAATAATTTATCTCCGTCATAATATTCGAAAGGTTAGTTAGTCAAATAATTATTGGAGGAAAATTCATTATAAATGATACCCCAAAAATAAGAAGGAAGCTATTAGCTATGAACAAAGACATTTTCCGCAATTTCTCTTTGAGAAAGGAGATCAGAGAAATTGCGTCACCTCTCCACAAAGCAATAGCGATTTCTGAATCCGCCATCAAGGCGAGATGTCAGGAGTATATCGCTCAAAGGAAAGAAGACATAATTTTGACTTTTCAAAGAACAGAGGAGCCGCAACAAAATCAAATGGAGATATTGAAAGAAGAAGTGGAAGCAGTAATTCAATTTTCAAGGCCACAAAGGATTATTCGTAATGAATTCAGGGAAGAAGCCACAACCATGGAAAAAAATCGAAAAGCTCCAACGCAAATCAATCAAAAGAAAAATAAGCGTTCTCATCAACCCGAGAACAACCTCCCGAGGAAGAAATTGATGTCTATCGGTAAAAATTAATTTCGATTTTGGCTAATTTATCTCAGATAAAAATTATCGAGAAATTCCCCTACCTATGGAAAGATACAGAAACGTTTGGTCCGTCCTAAATCTCCCACCAGACTTTTCAAATTTTGAAATTTACCTCGTCAATCCTGAGACGGGGACCTATCTAAAAGTAAAAGAGGTTTGTTCCCGGAAATTTTATCGAATTAATTACTCTAGGAATCCGTCAAAAAGACTTCAGGCATTTTGGATCTGATGGAAAAATATGAGAAGATCGAAGGTGAAATTATTCACCAAAGCCCACTTATTTATCAAATCGAAAATTTTTTAAAGGACAAGGATTTAGACATCCTTATGAATTATATCGAGACAAATGTAAATGAAACGACAGAAAGAACAACTTCAACTATCTTGCCTCTGTCTTCGGATGTCGTCCCTGGTCTTTCGGAAAAAATTGCAAATCTGCTAGGTAAAAATGTTTTTCACCATCGATTCCTCACTCTTTAACAGGAACCAATATCGAAAATATCGAAACGATGCAGATTGTATCCTATACACAAGGACAGTATTTTCATCTTCACCATGACTCGGGGGAAATACTTCCCAATGGTGAGGTTCGAAGCGAAGGCGCAAAAAGACTCTTTACTTTTTTTTTATACTTAAATGACACTGCGGAAGGAGAAGGTATGACGATCTTCCCTGAATTAGATCTGAAAATCCAACCGAAGAGGAATAAGTTATTAACTTTTCCAAATTACCTCTCAAATGGTTTGGTCCTTCTCTTGATATACTCTTATATTTGATAGGAAAAATCGATCCCCGTGTAGTTCATCGAGCTGGAACAATCGAGCTCGAAACAACCACGAAATATTGCGGGATAAATATATGGGTTCTCGATGAAGTCGATTATTCCAGTGAAGATTTTCGTGAGACCGAGTCATTGGACTTTGATTTCCTTATGGAAACTGTTTATGACGAGAATTCACCAGGAGTCGAAACCAACCCACAAGTGAGAGCGTTATTGCTGGGCATGGTATATGCCAAAGAGGCAAAACCAGCTCGAGGTCAATCATATCGCGATATGATTCGGTGTATCGCTCTCGAGAGCCTCGGATACATCGTGGACACCTTGGACGACAAGCATGAATCCGCGACCGGAAAAGAAGGTAAACAAAGAGATATCACCCCTCACTCTCCATAGGCAGACATTGCCGAACCAGCTTCAATGATGCACGCAGGATGGTCAAAGCGATGGACGATACATTCGGAAAAGATCGCCAGTATGATATTATATCTCTCGATTACTTTTTCTCACCTGCCGGGTGGGTGAATGATAGATGGAGCGAGAAATTATTCTCAGAGACCATCCCAGTATTGGCATCAAAAAAATTGAAGCAAAATGGATCCATTTGGATCCCAAATAACAACCATGTTGAAGCCATGCTCGAAAAACATCAAGAAATTATTTCTAAAACTTGCTCTTGGATCGTGGTTGAAGATCCAAATCAAAATCCATTGTATCTAGCAACAGATCAAGTAACAGATGAGCTATCAGCTTGCCCTGACAACCTAACCAATGCAACTCAAATCGAATACTTGAAAAATAGCAGTGGTCCTTTCCTCTGTTTCAAACCTTTAGAAGAAATAGAAGAAATAGAAGAAATATAGTTAGTTAGTTAGTTAGTTGAATTGTAATAACCAAAGCCTTCTCTTTTTTTTTTTCTTCTATGGCGTCATTATTAGCCTAAAAAGGAGCACCCTAATCCTATTCGAAAAGACAAGAATTAATCAAGATATGATTGTGAGCATGATTACTCACCTTCCACCTTGGGAGAATGATTTGGGACAGTAAGAGGTACATCCACCCTGAATCTCTTCCATCGAAATTGATTATTCTAAAAATGATTTTTACACCAACACCGAGAAAGTTAATCGGTTTGAGAGGAATTAATGTTTTGTAGGATATGCGAGGCATTTTGGCTCGTTCAGCCTCTATTTCGGCTCGTTCAGCCTCATCATCACTATCTTCACTATCTTTTTCTTCTTCGTCTACTTCTACTAGAATGGTATATTTTTCTTCTTTTTCTTCCTCTCCTATTCGCTTTCTCTTTGAGTGGGTTGTGAAATTGGGTAAGGTGAAATTCCTCTTTGTGTGGATTGAGAAATAGGGTAAGGTCAAAGTTTTCAATTTATTCCTAACCAGGAGAGAGAAAAAAAAAAGTGAGAGAGAGAGAGAAAGAAAGAAAGAAAGAAAGAAAGAAAGAAAGAAAGAAAGAAAGAAAGAAAGAAAGAAAGAAAGAAAGTAAGAAAGAATGAAAGAGAGCGAGCGGAGTTGAGCAGATCCGTTCAGGTCGCCATAGCTCACCG
>JBKDJT010000133.1:0-4494 GCA_046345435.1 Bacteroidota bacterium | reverse complement strand
ATATCGCAGATCAGGCTGTTTTTTCATATAAGAATATTTCTGATGATGCAAGAAAGAGGATAGACCGCACTGTCAACCAAACCATTCAAGGCAAGTATGTTTTTAGCGGGAAAGCAAGCCGCATATCGGTTGACAGGCTTTATGTTTCTGAGAAAGGAATTTTTGTTCGTACAATAGCAAGCGGAGATATAAAGCTTTATATAAAATAAACAGGTGGTGTATGTAAATTATAGACACCACCTGCTCATATATTTATTTTTTTATAGAAAGTGCGTATCCTGTTTCTGTTTTAATTAATAGATAAGAGATCGATTTGGTTTCTTTCTTATCTGCCGATACGGCAAAGGTTCTTACCAGAGACTGACCTTCAATTTTGTAGATGTCATGTCCGGTATAGCCTTTCAGGATGCCATCCTTTATATCTTTCTCATCGTTTTCTGGTAAATAGATCATAGAAAACGATTTGTCTTTATTTGAAGTAAATCCGTGAACAGTACCATATGATCCGGAACCGGCTGCAGTAGTGATCACATAAATTTCATCAAAACCGTTTTTATCGAGGTCACCCACAAGCACATCGCTTATAGGATCTTTATCAAATAAAGAAAGAATTGTTGCGCTGTCATCTTTAAACTGTACAGAAATGTCGCTAAGGCTTTGTCCTTTCGGATGTGATTCCTTCACAACAACAGTTTTTCCGGAAGACGTTTTGACTTCTCTTTCCAAAGGATTCATCGTTAAGTCGATTTCTTTTTTATTTGAACGTTCAACCTGCGTGGTATCATTGGTTGTTTCTTCTGATTTCTCATTGTTGCTGCATGAGAAAATTAAAATGGCAATTAAAAAAAAGAAAATATGCTTCATCATCATTCAAGATTAAATATTTTATCAATACGCTTCTACTATTGCTGATCTGATTTTATTATTAAATGCGCCGATCAGGCATTCGCTATTTGAAGTAAGGATATAAGAGCTACCTGTGTAATTGGGGCCGGTGTACAGTACAATCCTTCTGTTTGACGGCACTTTCACCGATGAAATATTATTCGAGAATGTGAATAACAGTGTTGGATATTCGCCGGGAGGATAACTTGCGGTTTTTCCTTTGTAAAAGCAGTTGTTGAATACTTCAACTTCTTGCTGAATAGTTTGTGTAGGTCTTGGTCTGGATGGAACGCCTCCATTCCACCCGTTATTGACAGAACCATTTTGGTTGAAGTTTCTGATTTTAATGGAATTAACCATGTATTCATTATTGGAGAGCATACAGTTTCTATCGCCTATCAGTTGCATATATGATCCTGTAAACCCTCTTCCGGAATAAAGCAATACTTCTTTTCCCTGGGGAATTCTGATAGAGAAAACACGATTGCGTATTGAAAAAGGTAAATCAGCATATTCTCCATCTGAAAGAGGCGTACTCATGCCTTTAAATTCACAGGAAGTGAAAACATTGACAGTGTTATTGTTATTAACATTTGTATTTCCATTATAAGTCCACGGATCATAATTATCCGGAGGGAGATAACCGGTATTGTTTTTATAAATTCTCATAGAAGCAACAATATTGTTCCACTCAGCAGGTACGCATGCCTGGTCAACACGAAGTCTTACTACACGTCCTCTGTAATTTACATCTGTAAAAAGATCTACTTCATATCCGGCAGGGATACGGATAGATGAAAGCCTTCTGTGAAAATTAGCCGGCATATTCGGATAGTCGGTAGGTAACATCTGATTTGAAGAACCTTGGTAGTAACATTCTGAGAATATAACTACTTCTCTGTTATTCCATCCGGCTTGTCCGTTCGCTTCAGGCGCCACCCATCCGTTTCCGTTTGTTCTGGTTATAACAATTGAAGAGACCTGATTTATCAGACGTGGAGGGAGGTTTAATACCGAAGCATTAAAGGTTTCAGCATAACCCTGAAAATTCACATGTTCATAAAGTGTAACGAGGTATCCTTGCGGTACTACCATTGAACCAAGACGATCATTGCCTATAACGGAATAAGTCATGTTGTTGATCGTTCCTTCCTGTACTTTTACGGAAAGTCCACGATACTCCGAAGCCGAATAAAGAGTAACCTGACTTTGAGCGTGAATAAAGGTGAACAATAAGAAAATAGCGAAGAATGATTTGAATGGCATAGCAATATTTATTTAATAATCGATAAATATAAAAAACAATTCAAATAGTTCAGAATAAATGAATATTTTAATATAAATTTTATCAGGTGAAGATTTCATTTAGAAGAATTCTGGGAAAAAGCATAAAAGTATTTGCGTCTGTTTTACTGTTACTGGTTCTTTTGTTGTTTCTGGTTCCCTATTTGTTTTCAGAAACAGCGGAAAAAGAGGTAAAGTATTATATCAATGAAAATATAGATGGCACGATTAATTTCTCAAAAGCAAGACTTTCATTTTTTACCCACTTTCCTTCGCTAACTCTTTCTCTTTATGATTTTACACTGAAAGGATCTTCACCATTTAGTAAAGACACTTTAATGTCGTCTAAAGAAGTTGGACTAGGGATTGATATTTTAAGTTTGATTTTTGAATCGCATGTATATATTGATAAAATTTATATCGATCAAGCTGATGTGCAGGTGCTTGTTAATAAAAAAGGGGAAGCGAATTACAATGTGTTTCAACCGGATGAGAATGCGAATGCATCCGAGTCTGACTCCTCTGCCTCACTGCAACTGGAACTTGTAAGTATAGAAAACAGTCGGCTCAGGTACAATGACAGCTCTCTGCAATTGTTTATGAAGGGAGAAGGCTTAAATTATACGGGTAAAGGCGATTTGAATAAACAGTTGTTCCGCTTGCTGAGTGAGTTGACAATCGACTCCTTTGACCTTTCTTTTGATAATGAACTTTATCTGAAAGATAAAAAAATTAAAGCGAATCTCATCACTCAAATAAATACTAACTCGCTTTCGTTTTTATTTGAACAAAATAAAATTTATCTGAATAAACTTCCGGTTGATTTTACAGGGGCATTTGATTTTCTGGAGAATGGATATGATCTCAACTTTGAGTTTAAATCCTTAAACACTGATTTTGAAGATATCATTGCTGCATTGCCTCCGCAATACAATGATTGGGTTAGCCAAACTAAATTTGGCGGGAAAGCTGATTTTCAATTTCTGATGAAAGGTAAATACATTGCCTCTGAAGATAAAATGCCTGATATTAAGCTGGAAGTAAAAATCAGACAAGGCTTGCTTCAGCATGAGGGGGCACCTGCCGCTATTTCAAATCTACATCTTGATTTTAAAGCAGGATTGCCGTCTTTTAGTACAGACAGTCTACAGCTGTCAATGGGTTCGTTGTACTTCAATATTCAGAAAGATTATTTGGCTGCAGTAGTTAGAACGAAAGGGATTGACAATCCTTTTCTTTTTGCAAAAGTGAATGCGTCAATGGATCTTGACAAACTCGATAAAGCATTGGGGCTAAATGAATTTGATATGAAAGGGAAATGTAATCTTCTTTTAACCGCAGATGGTCAATACAGAACCGGCGTTAAAACAATCGGAAAGAAAAAAGACACGACTGTCTTAAGTATTCCTTCTTTTCAGGTTGATCTCAATCTTAAGGATGGTTACTTTAAAGATGCGACTCTCCCGATGCCTCTTCAGCAAATCAATGCAGATTTACAGGCTTCATGTAAAGACCATGATTTTCTGAACACAACATTATCTGTTAGAAACTTTACTGCCACATCTTCAAATAACAGCATCAAAGCAGGATTTAGCCTGAGCAATTTAAAAACGAAAATAGTTGACGGAAATGTTTTTGCGCATCTTCAGTTATCGGAGTTAAAAAAACTTTTACCCATTGATGATCCTGTTTTTGATGGTGTATTAGATATTGACATAAAGGCAAAGGGAAAATATGATGGAGATAAAGGTATTTACCCTGTTATATCAGGCGGGTTATCCTTGAATAAAGGATATCTGAAAACATCCTATTATCCGAATCCTATTAAAAATATACAAATAAATGCCAGGGCAATAAGTAAAAGCATGAGGCCGCAGGATCAGTCAGTAAATATTTCGCGATTGCGTATTGATTTTGAAGGTAAGCCATTTGAATTAAAAGCTTCTTTCAGCAATCCTTCGGATCTGAATTATGATATTGCAATGAAGGGAGAGGTGATTCTTGATCATTTATATCATGTATTTTCCGAGTCAGTTCCGGAGATACGCGGTGAGATAAAGGCAAACTTTCACGTAAAGGGTCGTCAGAGTGATGCGGAAAATAATCGGCATGAGAAATTATACAACGAGGGAACACTGCAACTAAGAAATTTCATTACCCGCGCAGATTATCTTCCTTTCCCCTTCGAAATTCAGCAAGGTGATTTCAAGTTCATTCAGGATAAAATGTGGTTTACCGATTTTCTGGTGAAGTATGGTCAATCAGATTTGAAGATGAATGGGTATATGCAAAATGTACCCGCATATTTTCTTACGGAGAAGGCGG
>JBKDJT010000132.1:0-2766 GCA_046345435.1 Bacteroidota bacterium | reverse complement strand
CTTTTAATGCGCCGATACGTTGAAGTAGAAGCTAAATTAATTCCATATAATAAAATAGTGCATAAAAGTAATTTGATCTCAACAGCATTGTATCTAATGTCTATCCCATTGGCTTTAGTGTCTGTCTATTTTTCTTTTATTATTTTTATAGGCATACCTATTTGGTTTTTTTTACCTGACAAGTTTCATCAAAAAATTATCAAAAAATGAATATCGCAAAATATTTAGCTGATGATCTCGGACAGTTGTGAAATACTAAAAACGAGCCCTTTTTATTAATATGCCATTTGGTAATTTGGTTGCAGGCGAGGTAAAAGATTTGTGTGCAAAGAATCAATAATCGGATAAACAGCACAATTCATTTTATTTAATAACTTGTGCCTTCAAAATTACAGCTCATGCTTAGCAAACCATTTTCCATTCTGACCATTATTGCAATGTCTTTCACAATGATGATTGCTTGCAAAAATCCATCAAAAACCGATAGCGGGAACAACAACGATGTCTCGTACCCGTCTTATCTTTTACAGTCAAATATTTACGAAGTAAACGTACGACAGTACACGCCTGAAGGAACCTTCAAAGCTTTTGAAAAATCTTTACCACGACTCAAAGAGATGGGGGTAGACATCCTTTGGTTTATGCCTATCACACCCATCAGCGTTCAGGATAGGAAAGGGGTTCTGGGTAGTTATTATGCAGTTGCCGATTATACAGCAGTAAATCCGGAATTCGGAACGATGGACGACTGGAAGGCACTGGTAAACAAAGCCCATGAGCTTGGGATGAAGGTTATCATCGACTGGGTTGCAAACCACACGGGTGCAGACAACCGCTGGATCAAGAGCAATCCCGATTTTTTCGTGAAAGGACCTGATGGTAAATTGAAATTTGCATTCGACTGGAGTGATACACGCGATCTGAACTACTGGAATCCTGTTTTGAAAGACAGCATGATTCAATCAATGAAATTCTGGGTGACTGATACAAAAATCGACGGGTTCCGTTGTGATGTAGCAATGGAAGTGCCACGCAGCTTCTGGCAGCCGGCACTTGCCGAGTTGAAAAAAGTAAAATCAGACTTGTTTTTCCTCGCGGAGGCGGATGATGCCTGGATTCATGATGCAGGCTTTCATGCTTCTTATGGCTGGAATGGATTTCATAAAATGAAGGATATCGCAAGCGGAAAAAGTGGTGCAAGGGTACTAGATACTGTGTTGCGTCATCTGGATGAGAAATATCCGCAGAGTTACCTCAAAATGTATTTCACCAGCAACCATGATGAAAATAGCTGGAGCAAAGCAGATTACGCTACGATGCCCGGAGCAGTGCATGCTCCTTTCGCGGTGCTCACACAAACCTGGCGTAATACAGTGCCTTTGATTTATGCCGGACAAGAAGAGCCTTTTTTAGATTCCCTCTCTTTCTTTTATAAGGACACAATTACATTTGGCAAATACGAGCGGGCACCTTTTTACAAGAAATTGCTTTCATTAAGGAAAGAGAATCCTGCGATGGCAGCTGATGCAGGGTATGTAAAGCTTGAATCGAATAATGACGATAAAGTGTATGCGTATTTACGTGAGAAAAACGGAAGGAAAGTACTGGTTGTATTGAATTTATCTGATAAGAAACAAGATACCGACCTGAAAGGAGCTAAAATTGATGGTTCAGCACTGAATGTTTTCTCAGGCAAAAAAGAAACCCTTCAGGCAAATCAGAAATTTACCCTTGAACCCTGGGGTTATTATGTATATAGTTACTAATAAGGTGGACTGATGAACTGGATGTCGCCAATTGATATAAAACCCTTGCCGATGTCGATAACGCACAGGCAGGGGATTTTTTTGATCGGAAGTTGTTTCACCGAGCATATTGGTAAGGAGCTCCAGGAATTGAAGTTTCGTACCTGTATGAATCCGAATGGGATTTTATTTGAAACCGAAAGTGTTTGCAGGAGCTTGCAGGGATATATTGAAAAGAAGGTTTATACGGAGGATGATTTATTCTTTTTTAATGATTTGTGGCAAAGCTGGGATCATCATAGCCGGTTTTCTAACCCGGATAAAAATGTTTGTCTTTCGCAAATTAATGAATCACAGGAGCAGGCTAATCAGCAATTGAAAGATGCCGACTGGTTGATCATAACCCTGGGTTCTTCATATACATATAGGTTAATCGAAGAACGCAGATGGGTTGCCAATTGCCATAAATACCCGGGTACGGCTTTTGAAAAGGTTTTGGTGAGTATTGAAGACCAGGTAGCCAGGCTGGATAACCTGATTCACCGCTTATTTCATTTCAACAACAAGCTAAAGATCATTTTTACGATTAGTCCGGTCAGGCATTTGAGGGATGGTGTGGTAGACAACAACCGTAGCAAGGCCAGGTTAATTGAAACGGTGCATCACCTTGTTGGGAAATTTGAACGATTATACTATTTCCCGGCTTATGAGTTGGTGGTGGATGTTTTAAGGGATTACCGTTTTTACGATATTGATCTTGCACATCCAAATTACGCGGCGACACAGTTTGTGATGGAGAAGTTTTCGGACTATGCGTTTGACAAACAGACCCTGGAGATGAACCGGGAATTTAAGCAGCTGGCAATAGCCGGACGACACAGACCGCAGCATGCCGATACAAGTCAGCACCAACAGTTTAGAAAACAATTCCTTCAGAAGGCGATTGCATATCAAAAAGATTACCCTTTTTTAGATTTTAAACAAGAAATAGAATTATTTAAATAATTGAAATACAAAATTA